>CAITZE010000168.1 GCA_903896775.1 uncultured bacterium | reverse complement strand
CGAATACGGCATCCGCATCGAGAACCTCGTTGCTGTGCGTGAAGCCGCCAAGCCCGCCGGCGCGGAGAAATCGTTACTGGAATTCGAGACCATTACGCTAGCCCCCATCGATCTCAATATGGTTGAAGCAGGCTTGTTATCTCCGGAAGAAAAGTCCTGGCTCAATAACTATCATTCCCGTGTACGTGAGACGTTGACGCCGCTCGTGGATTCCGAAACCAAAACATGGCTGGCGACAGCGACGGCGGCCGTAGACTAACTGCAAAAATCTTCCCGTGTGATGGCCCACCGCTCGTGGTCGCGCCACGCGCCATCCAGAAATAAGTAATTCGGCGAATAGCCTTCTTTGCGGAAACCCACACGCTGCACCAGCGCGATCGAGCGCGTGTTTTCTGGCTGGATGTTTGCTTCAAGCCGGTGAAGATCGATTTCCGTAAACGCGTACTGCACGGCAGCGGTGAGTGCCTCCGTCATCAATCCATGCCCGGCGTGAGCAAGCATGCCGTAATAGCCGATATAGGCGCTTTGAAAGATGCCGCCCACGATTTGCGAGAAGTTGATTACGCCGACGATGGTTTTGCTTTCGGCATCGCGGGCAATCAATCCCACGTGATTGTCGGTCTGGCTTTGCTTTAGCCAGTTCTCAAACCCGGTCTCATTGATAAACGCTGTCGTCCACGGCTGGTGGTAAGCGAGGCTTTCAATATTTGCCGCCACGAGTTCCGCGCCGTCGGACTGTTGGACAGGGGCGAGATAAATAGCCGCCATATTCACGCCCCCAATCCCACACTTTCCGTGAGCTGTTTGCGAAACTTGCGGTCGCGTTTCAGGTGCCATTCTCTACTCATGGCTTCGCCACGTGTTTCGTATGCTTCTGTATACAATAGCACCCACACCCGTCCGCGCGTGGATCGCGCGCCCGCGCCGCTGTTGTGTGCCTTAAGGCGGCGGTCGAGATCGTTGGTCCAACCAACATAGGTGCGTGGCCCGCCTTTCCCCGTGCTGCCTAAGACATAAACAAAACAGGACATAACGTCGCCTTATGTGATCACGCCGTAGGCATGGTTTCGAGAGCTAACAGCTCACGTGTGTTTGTTGTGTGCTTGATAGACAATATGTCGCAGGCATGCGTAGTTGTTATACGCGGTGCGCCAAAAAATCGCTACGACACTACCGAATACCGTTATAGACCAGGGCTTGAACACGGATTGAATCCGCCCATCACGATATGAGAGTGAGTATGTTACCTCAGAATGTCTCGGCAATTCCGCACGATGTCGAAGAGTTTGTTCTGCATTGGCAGGGCATCGGCAAAACAGGTCTCATGCCGACTTTGCGCGAGTTCCTCGATGCGCGCCCCTTCAAGCTGCAATCGGAAGTCGCCATCGTTGATATCGTCAGCCCGACCGAAATGCGCTTTCGCCTCTTCGGAACCGGTTTGTCGTCGCTGTCGGGACACGATCTGACAGGCAGTGACGTGCTCTCTAATTTCCATCCGAATGCTCGCGCTGCCGCCGCGTATAACGCCTGGGCCGCGGTGACCATGCCGTGTGGTTATTACGTACGCCGCGATCATCAGCGCAGTCCTTTCAAAACACATGCAGTTGCTGTCGGCCTGCCGCTGTTGCATGAACAAAGCGGGCGCGTCTGCCTGGTGGTGTTCAATGCCACGGTTGATCGCGCCGTCGATATGGGCCGCGAAGAAGCCAACCCTACCGTGCGCGCGATAAGCTTGATCAAATGGATTGATATTGGTGCCGGAACGCCGGAGACTGTAAAAGTCGCACGCGCGCAATAGTTAGGAAATCCGGCGGATGTCCAAGAGCCTTGTCACCGCCTCGCTGGCGAGCCTCGTGCTGCTGGTGGTGATCGATTTCGTCTGGCTCAGTAACGCTGCCAATTTTCTCTATCGCCCGAAACTCGGTGCATTGCTGCTGGACAAGCCCGTGATCTGGCCGGTGGTTGCGTTCTACCTTCTGTATAACGTGGGCATGAGCGTTTTTGTGATCCGCCCGGCGCTGGCCGATGGCGGTGTGCTGACTGCGGCATGGACCGGCGCGCTATTGGGCCTTGTCGCCTACGGCGCTTATGACTTCACCAACCAAGCCACACTCAAAGGCTGGTCACTCACGGTGACGGTCGTTGACATGGCCTGGGGCGCATTTGTGACGGGTGTCGCCTGTGCGGCAGGCGTGTGGGTGGGCCAACGGGTTGGTTAGGGCGCAGGCCCGATGCCCCGCAGCTGCAGAGGTGCGCGGGCTTGCATGCGGTCAACCTCTCCCTTTGGTTGACCACCACCGCCGCAATTGCGGGTCGAAAACCCCACGCCCGTCGTACTAAAACATGGCGCCGTAAGCGGATTATCTTCCACGAATTTATCACGAGCGAATTTCTGCGCCATCTTCTGCTCGGATTCTGTCGGAATGGGTGCGGGTGTCGGACTCGCATACAGCTTGTTGTGAATTTTTCCGCAACGCTGGCGCTCTTCCCGTTCGTATGTGTTTTTATCTGGCAAGTCGCATGAAAGCAGGTCTTTCAGGACGGCCTCACCCGGGTCCTGAGCTGGGGCGGCCGTCGGCACTTGAAGCTCAGGCAACGGCGGAATTGTGAATTTGGGTGCGGGAGCTGAACGAATGGAGCCAACGGTGGGCGCGGGCGGCGTATGCGTCAAAGGCGGAAGTGTGAGCCAGGTGAGGGGCTGTTCCTCTGGCATCACGCGTGGCGCTTGCCGGGCACCGAATATGGTCTGAAGGGCTATGACGTGCACGACAAGCACAAGCGCGGCTAAACAAAGCCGCCTTAGCTTAGGGTCGCTCTGAGTTCCCTTCTGCTGATTCAACAGCCAATCTCCGAAGGAGGGCTATCGCGCGGCGATGAAATCTATAACGAGGCGAGCGAACTCTTCCGGATGTTCCAGGTATGGCAAATGCCCGGCATCTTTTATGCTCACAAAGGAAGATTGATGAATCTTCTCATGGGCGATGCGCGCGTGATTCAAATTGTTGGAGTGATCGGAATCGCCAACAATAATGAGTGTTGGCATTTTCAAATCGCCCAATCGCTCCACAATCGATTCGCCCGACTTTTCCAGCGGACGCATTTGAAGGTCCTGAGGATGATCGTGAAGAATCGCCATGAGTTTCTGTCGCGCCTCGGCATTTCTAGGGGCAACGCAGAAGGAGCATTGTTCGACAGCGGACATCGCGCCTTGGATATCGCCTTTAACGATGCTCTCACCGAGTGGTGTCAGCAGCTTTATGAAATCGTCTGAATACGGTACGCCGGGAACAGAAGGGCCGCTGACAATAAGCGCATCTAAGACTGCCGGTCGACTGAGCGCGAAAGTCATGGCCCGGCCGCCATTTGCTGATGATGCGACTAGGGTTGCGTGCTCAATATGCAGCGCGTCCATCAGCTTGCCGATATCGTCGGCGGATGAGTAAGGCAATATTGATTGCGGCGAATTGCCGTAGCCGCGCTCGTCAAATCGCACACTACGGAATTTTTGGCATAGTATTGGAAATACGCCGTCCCAGACCGCGGAATCTACAATGCCGTCGTGAATGAGAACGACTGTGCGCGTGTAATTCTTCGGCGCGCAGCTTTCGTAGGAAAGGCGACCGCCCTCGACATCAACGAACGAGAGTGCCGATGCATCTGCCTGGAATATCAAAAGTGCAGTGAGGAAAGAGACGCAGGACGATATTTTGCGCATTGCAGATTCTCCCGTCGTATTTAGTCTCAAAGCGCCGTGCTATGGGACTTACAACGGCGCTGGACTAACCAGTAGGCCGATAGAATCAGGCCGATATTCGTGATCGTAAGCATCAATGTCGTTGGCAATTCTTCGGCTTTCGCTTCAAATCCGATATTGAGCAGATCGG
>CAITZE010000167.1 GCA_903896775.1 uncultured bacterium | reverse complement strand
TGGATCAGGGGCGCGGTGGCGCGCTGGCTTATGCGCCGGCCAGCTTTGACACTTCCAAGGCCTCGCTTTCAGGCGCGCCGGCGGAAACCATGAAGGGTGTTCAACTCGGTGCGGTTCGCAAGATCGCCAGCACCGATTGGACGTGGGCAAACTGCGAAACCAAAAAAGCTGCCGATGCCTCGACGCCTTTAGCCAATTTGTGCGTGAAGCTACTGAATGGTCAGTTCAATCCGAAGCTGATTTATAGCTTGGTGTTCCAGGCGAAAGATCCAATGGTCATGGGTCTCGGTCTCGCCGCGTCGCGCGATATCGTCTCGTTCTTCCGCAATGCGCAGAAGGATGAAGCGGGTACGGCCAACCCCATCGCTGGTTCTATTAAGCGCGTAATCGGTCAGGGCATCTCCCAGTCCGGTAACACCGCGAAGACCTTTATCGCACTCGGCTTCAACGAAGACGAAGACGGCCACATTGTTTGGGATGCGGCTAACACCCACATCGCCGGCCGTTTCGCGCCGATCAATTATCGCTTTGCCGTTCCCGGCGGCTCGCCGACCATGTTCGCCCCCGGCAGCGAAGCCATTCTGTGGTGGGGTCAGAGCTCGGATCCCGTGCGCCATCGCGCTGCGGCGTCAATGCTCGACCGCTGCACCGCAAGCAACACCTGCCCCAAGATCTTTGAAACCTTCGGCGGCATTGAGATATGGAACCAGCGTATGTCCGTGGGCCTCGTTGGCGCGGACGGACGCCGCGACATCCCGTTGCCGGCTAACGTCCGCCGGTATTATTTCCCCGGCACGTCCCATGGCGGCGGCGAGGGCGGTTTCCATATTGGTAGCTCAACGCCCAAAGGCGCCACAAGCGGAACCCCCACCGAGGCCACCAGCACCTGTACGCTGCCTTTGAATCCGAACCCGGAAAAAGAGTCGATGCGTGCGCTGTTGATCGCGTTGACCTCTTGGACCGTCAACAATACCGAGCCGCCGCAGAGCAAATATCCATTGATATCGGCCGGCACGTTGGTATCGCCGTCGCCGGAAACGTTCGCGTTCCCGAAGATTCCCGGCATCCCCGCACCGAACGACCTGATCAATCCAACCCTGGTCTATAACTTCGGGCCCCATTTCAATGGTCCGGACGACTCGGGTTATGCCGACTTCCAGCCTCCGCAAGTGAATGTGGTTTTGGCCTCGCGTGTGCCGACGGTGGACGCCGACGGCAACGAGCAGTCCGGCGTGTCTTCTGTTCTGCATGCGGCGCCGCTTGGCACGTATCTGGGATGGAACGTCACCAGAAGCGGCCCCTTTGCCGGCCAGATCTGCTCGCTGGTGGGCGGTTATATGCCCTTCGCTAAAACTGAAGCTGACCGTACGAAAGCCAATGACCCGCGCCCCTCCCTCGAGGCCCGCTATGGCGACCGCCAGGGTTATGTCTGCGCGGTCACGAAAGCTGTGAAGCAGTCGGTGAAAGATCGATACCTGTTGGAAGACGACGGCAAGCGTCTGATTGCCGATGCGACCGCTGCGACGACATCGGGCGACCTCGCGTTCTTGGCCACGGCCTCATCGGCCAAGGGCAAAGCCCTTTGCGCTGAAGCTGACGCGGTAAAATAAAGAGCGGGTTACGTTTCAACAACTGAAGAACATCATGTGTCCTGTGTGCGGATTAATTCCGCGCATAGGACATTTGATATCTCTTCACACCCGCCAGATTTTCCAAATGCCCGGATAAGGTCGGTATGGTCGCGCAGCTGCGCTTGTTCTGGCCGACCACAACGAAGTTCCAATCGGCGCCTTGATCCTGCCCTACGATCGAAATAGTGTTGCGTGCGATGAAGTATCCGTAGGTTTTGAAGAACTGCTTGAGATCGCTTTCGGTGGTTTGAGAATGCGGTTCAAACCGAATTTTCACCATCAGCGCAGGCTGTGAAGGCAAGCGGACCTCAATCTTCGAGCCCCACATCGTGAAAGCCGCTGACAGGAACGCCAATGAGATGGCGGCCAAGTATAGCCCTAAACCCACCATGATGCCGATCGCAGCGACGACCCAGATCGATGCTGCGGTGGTAAGGCCGCTGATCTGCGAACCCTCTTTAACAATGACCCCCGCACCCAAGAAGCCGATACCTGTGAGGATGCCCTGAATAACGCGCGTTGGACTGTCGCCTTGCGAAGCCACGAAGTGCGCGCCGAACCATAAATTCGGATAACCGCAGAGCACAGTGAGCGCCGCCGAGCCCATGCACACGAGGCCGAGCGTGCGTATGCCGGCTGCACGGCTGCACGGCTGCGGTAGCTGCGCTCATACCCGACAAAGGCACCCAAGACCAAAGCACCGAGCAGGTTCAGCAGAATAACAATATTCGCGCCGACTTCCGGCTCCGACCAATAACGGAGCAACGCGTCGGTATTAAATGGGTCCATGGAAATCTCAGATTTGAGGATGAAGCGAATGAGACAGGCGTCACCGACAAAACACAACGCAGGTGATGCGCGAGGATACGACGAAAAAGCTGCTGAAAACCTAACTGGCCTTGCGCCGGTTCGACAGAAGGCTTGCGCCCGGTTTGCGCCCTTCTGTATAACTATATCATAATTATGATGTTTTAGAGTTATTCGCGCGGTGGATCGGGGCTTTTGCCGTAGACCCACTCCACACGCATGCGATTGTCGATGCCCTGCACCAGCACCTGAGCATCATGGCCTTGCTCGCCGATGCGGTGCGCGGTTTTGATAGCA
>CAITZE010000166.1 GCA_903896775.1 uncultured bacterium | reverse complement strand
GATCTTATGACGTTGAGCTTCAAGAAGGTCACGGACATTCATCTCCATTCGGAAGGCTTCAACGGTATGAAGCCCGGAGGCAGTGTTGCAACTGTGACGACATTCTCCGCCATCGCGGTAATGATTCTGCTGATCGCCTGTATAAACTTCACCAATCTGGCAACTGCTCGCGCCAGCCAGCGCGCCCGCGAAGTGGCCTTACGTAAGGTATTGGGCGCAACGCGGGGGCAACTGATCGTGCAGTTTCTGAGCGAGTCCGTGCTTACGGCGATGATCGCTCTCGGTGTTGCGCTCGCGATGGTGCAAGTGGCGCTGCCGTCCTACAACAGCGTCTTGAACAAGACCCTCGCGCTGGATTTCGCTGGCGCCGGCGGCTTGCTGCTGGTGATTTTTGTTCTTATCTGCCTCGTTGGTGTCATCGCGGGCCTATATCCCGCGCTTTATCTGTCCGGCTTTATGCCGTCGCGCATTCTAAAGGCCAACAAGTCAGCGGCTGCTGAAGGCTCGGGTCAGTTGCGCATGGCTTTGGTGGTGCTTCAATTCGCGATGTCCATCGGACTGACGGTGTGCACAGCTGTGGTTTATACCCAAACGCTCTACGCCAAGACCACGAACCTTGGTTACGACCAATCCAATCTGCTGGTGGTGCGGGCAAACAATCACGCGGAGGCAGAGCGCGTCATGGACACGCTGCGCCGCGAAGTCACCAAAGTGCCGGGAGTTCGTATAGCGGCCCTTTCCACCGACGTGCCGGCAGACGGCAATAGCAGCAACGGTCTCTTCGAAATTCCCGGCAAGCCAAGCCCCGAGCCACTTTTGCTAATGCAGAGAAATGTCGACTATGGCTTCTTTGACACCTACAAAGTCCCGTTACTCGCCGGGCGTGCGCTAGATGAAGACCATAGCGGCGACGACACCCCCCTAAAAGCTGACGACCGTGTCGCGCGCGGCGCAAATATAGTTATCAATAGTCGCGCTCTGAGCCGGTTAGGGTTCTCATCTCCTGAGGCAGCAGTTGGCCAGCACCTTAATGCTATGGCAGGAGAAACATCATCCGACAAACGTACGATGGACGTCACTATCGTCGGTGTTGTTGGCGATATCTACTACGATTCCGTGCGCGTTGACGTGGAACCGACATTCTTCCAACACCTGTCGCCGCTCGGATGGTTGTGAACCACGATTAAAGCGCTGGCGTTCAGCTCCAGCGCACGTTTCACGACTTCACGCGGATACACGGGTGTGTGATCTACGGTGCCATGCTGCTGGGCCTCGTCGACGATCAGTTTGTTCTTGCGATCAAGATAGAGCACGCGAAATTGCTCGATAGGCTGATAAGCCATCTGCGCCGTGCAATATGCAATCAAATCATTCCAACTTGAGATCACCGGCCCCTCTTTAACCTTGGTCTGCAACAGCCGTTGGGCGGCGGCCTGGACGCACTTCAGTGCCACGGCCGCATTGTCGCCGATACCGTCGATGTCTTTAAGGTGATCGGTACTTGCCGAAATCACGTCGCCGAAGCTGCCGAACTTTTTGATAAGGGCTTTGGCGATGGGCTTGGTGTCGCGCCGTGGGATCGCTGCGAAGAGCAGAAGTTCGAGAAGCTCGTAATCCGGCAGACTGTCAGCACCGCTGGTCAGAAAGCGTTCGCGCAAACGATCCCGGTGGCCATGATAGTCCGGCTTTTCGGCGGAAAGTTTCTCTTCCGCTTTGAACAGGCCAGCCGATGCATCCTGCAGTTCTTTTGGTCCCATAGCGCGCCGCCTGTTAGGGCTCTAATGAGGCAAGATACGCTGCGGCGTTCAAAAAGTCGTCGCTGTTGAGCTTTGAAACCACGGGCGTCATGAGCGGGCTCCAAAGGCCGGTGCGGTTGCCGTGCTGCATGTCATAAAGCTGGCGTGCGAGATAACTCGGCGAGCGGCCGGCCAGTCGCGGTACGGGGCCGAGGCCGCGCAAATCCATCCCATGACAGGTGGTGCAAGCGGTGACCTTGCTATTGCCGGTTTTCACCAGCGCTTCGCCTTTTTTGAGGCTGCCTACGGGCACATAGGCGATAAAGCCCGAGCGCGGATTGCGCAAAACCTCGAAGTCCTCGGCGCTGTAAGGCGTCTCTATGATGCGGTTTCCCAAAGGTTCCGTGCCGGCTTGCGCGCCTGCCATTGGCAAGAATACGCCGCCGCGTGGATTGGTTTTCGGCGCAGTCTTGCTTTCCACGACTTTGAGCCATGGCGACGCGGGAATCGAGGCGAAGTATTTCGCCGCGGTCTCCATTTCCTCGCGCGTCATGACTTTCGCAAAGCCCGCCATCAACGCCGTGTTGGTTTTGCGTTTGTCCGAGGTCTGCCGGTTGCCGCTCTTAAAATCCATCAGCTGCTGCATGATGTATTCGTAGGTGAGCCCCGTTAGGTTCGCGTTTTCTGGCCTACCTCTACCGTTAGGCAAATGGCAAAGCCCGCAGGCATAGACTGGGGGATCGGAGGACTCCCGGCCGTGCGCGACAATATCGGGCATGGCCGGATGATCTTCGGGAAACCAATCTGCCGGCGCGCTGCGGCTGGAGATTTGCGCAGACGTGAAAGACAGCTTCGATCCCGGGATTTGATGAGGTGTCGTGTCGGGAGCCGGTGCGGGCGTTGCGGCAACAGGCGGCGCATCTTCACGAGACGTGAACCCCCACGCCCACAACGGCGGGCCATCGTCAGTTTGCGCGGCATTCGCGGGACATATCCACGCGGCGAACACCACGGCAAGCGCGGTTGCGAATAGCTGTTTCATGGCCTCCCCCAATACGCAGCACTGCGTGGCGGTAGGCTACATCAATTAATCGCGGAGAGGGAACGCCAATACGCGCGGTTTAGGCGGAAGGCGTCGTTTCCGGGCCGTAAGGCGGGCAGTTGTAACCCTTGGGCGACAGAGTGAAAATCTCCACGCCGGTATCTGTCACGCCAATGGTGTGCTCGAACTGGGCTGAAAACGATTTATCGCGGGTCACTGCCGTCCAGCCGTCATCGAGGATCTTGGTCTCGTAACGTCCGGCGTTGATCATGGGCTCGACAGTGAAGATCATGCCTGCTTCCAGGATCATGCCTTCGCCCGGTTCGCCGAAGTGCATAACGTTGGGCGATTGGTGGAACACGCGTCCGAGGCCGTGGCCGCAGAAATCGCGCACGACCGAGAAGCGCTGGCTTTCAGCGTAGCTTTGAATGGCGTAGCCGACATCGCCCAGCGTCGCGCCGGGCTTCACGGCGGCGATGCCGCGCATCATGGCTTCGTATGTGACTTCAACCAGCTTGCGGGCTTTGATCTTCACATCGCCGACAAAATACATGCGGCTTGAATCGCCGAACCAACCATCGAGGATCGGCGAGACGTCGATATTGACGATATCGCCATCCTTCAGCACGCGGTCGCCGGGAATGCCGTGACAGACAACGTGATTGATAGACGTGCAGATGGATTTCGGAAAGCCGCGATAGTTCAAGGGACCAGGAATAGCGTTATGGTCCTTGTGATATTCGTAGCACAGGCGGTCAATCTCGCCGGTGGTAATGCCGGGCTGCACAAACGGCGTGATGTAATCCAGCATCTCGGCAGTCAACCGACCGGACTTGCGCATAGCGGCAAAGGCATCCGGGCCATGGATTTCGACATCACGGGGACGTTTTAACGCTGCTTCTCTCATCGCCGGCTTTTCAATAAGTGTGTCAGGGAGATGGTCTCTACATGTGCTCTTATTTAGCTAAATCCATCGTCAATTTCCTGCCGATGGTTATACCATCGAGCGCGACCTCACAACTATAACAGACCGCCTCCACCCCGGCCGCCAGCGCGGTTTTCAGCCCTTTGGCATAGGTGGGGTCAAGGTCGGCGGCGACGGTGAAGCGACTACAATCGCTGCGCTGTACCAGATAAAACATCACCGCCCGCGCCCCGGATTTGACCATTTCTGTCATTTCTATCAAGTGCTTGGCTCCCCGCTCCGTCACCGAATCAGGGAACTCGGCAGGGTAGGCGGGATCGAGCACCCGCTTCAGGGTTACGTTTTTGACTTCGACATAGCAGGGCGGTTTGCCAGGGTTCTCCAGCAGGATGTCGATACGTGAGTTTTTGCCATACTTCTGCTCACGCTTGAGCGAGGGATAGCCTTTGAGTTCG
>CAITZE010000165.1 GCA_903896775.1 uncultured bacterium | reverse complement strand
GGCCTAAATATTTGAACCGTTGATCCTTGGCTTTCAGATCGGCGGCGTCTTCGGCCAGCAACCGTGCGGCCCGTCCGCTACTACGCGCGGCAGGCTTGCTGTCTGCTCCGCTTTCGGTCGCGGGCGGTGTGGCGGCGGTTTCGTCTGCCATAGGCGGCGAATTCTCTGGCACGTGCTGTTCTTCCTTCGCTGGCGGGGTGGCCGTCTTGACCGCGGATGGTTCAGATTCAGGCGGGTCTGGTCTCAACTCTACTTTCAAGGGCGGCGCCACAACCGGCGGCGCTATTGTAGCCGATGACTCGTCTCGTGCCACGGCGATGGTTGGCGTAGATGTAGGGGAGAAAATCCCCGATTTCACGCCGGATTCGGAATTTAGATTCGTTTTCCACGTTCGGCTGGAACTCTCAGCAGCTGCTTCGGGGCGTTTCAACCAGCCCATTAGGCGTAGACCCCAGCTCACCGACGGCGGACGCGCAGCGCGCTCAAGCGCCCTTTGTTCCTGCTTTAAACGCCGTTGCGCGGCTTTTTCCGCGGCTCGTTTTTCGGCGTCCTGTTCTTTTTCAAGGCGCCGGCTTTCGGCGTAGGCGGCAGCGATGCGCGCCTTTTCCGCCTTCGCGGCGGCGGCGTGTTCCTGTTCGATGCGCTCCTGCTCAGCTATCTCCGCAGCGCGCTGTTCCCGCACAATACGGTTCGCTTCGACTTGTTCTTCCGCAAAGCGCTCGCGCTCGATGCGTTCGGCCTCAGCCTTCGCATGGGCGATGCGGTCGCGTTCCGTCTTTTCGGCGGCAAGGCGCTTTCGTTCGATCTCGTCACGTTCGGCCTGTTCCTGAGCAAGGCGCCCGCGCTCAAGGCGCTCGGCTTCAGATTTCTCGTGGGCGATGCGGTCTTGTTCTGCTTTTTCCGCAGCGAGACGCTCTCGCTCGAGCCGTTCGCGTTCGGCTTGTTCTCGCGTGAGGCGTTCGCGCTCGATGCGTTTAGCCTCGGCTTTCTCACGCGCGATGCGATCCCGTTCGGCTTGTTCATGGGCAAGGCGCTCACGTTCTAGGCGTTCTTGCTCTGCGCGTTCACGAGCGACGCGTTCGCGTTCAGCCTTCTCGGCAGACGCCTTTTCGGCGGTGATGCGATCGCGTTCCGCTTTCTCAACCGCCAGCCGCTCGCGCTCTAAGCGTTCTTGTTCAGCACGTTCCTTAGCGAGACGCTCACGTTCAATCTTCTCAGTAGCCGCCTTTTCAGCAGCGATACGCTCGCGTTCGGCTTTCTCAGCCACAAGCCTTTCTCGCGCTAATCGTTCGCGTTCGGCGCGCTCTTGCGCTGCGCGTTCCTTGGCGGATTTTTCCTGCGCGATGCGTTCTTGTTCCGCAACCCGCTGCGCCTTGCGCTCCTTCTCGGCCTGTTCCGCCTCAATACGCTTGCGCTCGGCCTCAGCCTTCTCACGCGCGAGGCGTTCACGTTCAGCCTGTTCGCGCGCAATGCGTTCCTGTTCGGCTCTGTCGCGGGCTGCTTGTTCGCGCGCGGCTTTCTCAGCGATAATCCGTTCGCGCTCGACGCGCTCGTTCTCGGCCTGTTCGCGCAGCTGCTCAGCGCGTTCGGCTTGCGCGCGCGCGGCGCGTTCTTCTTCGGCGTGCTTACGCTCGGCGTCTTCCCGGGCGCGAGCGTTGCGCTCTGCACGTTCCTCTTCGACCCGATCGACAAGTTTCACATCCAGCGCGCTAAATACTGTATCGAGGTCGGCGGCTTGCGGCACACTCACGCCGCCAAGTTTCAACGCGCGCAAGGGTGCCGCGACTACGGGCGTTGCCGCGACGCAGGAAAGTTCGCGCACAATCGCTTCCAATTCTTCGCGCTGCACGAGGGCAACAAAGGCCCGCGCCTCGTCCGCCGACAGAAACAACGCGGCATCAATTGTGCGGTCTTGCAAAGCTTGGCGTAAAATCCCCGGCATCTCCTCAACGCGCTTCACCGTGTAAAGCGGCCAGGCCCGCACCGCGAAGCCCATGTTGCTGAGCATGGCCGACAGGTTTATGGGCGCTGCTGTGCTGCAGGCGTAAATCAATGCGCCGCCGGCGGGCTTGATTGTCTTTTCCACCAATCGCGCGAGATCGGCACCCTCATCTTTGGCGGCTTCCACATGTTTGAAGCCGAAGCGCCGCAAGGCCGCCGCCGTCACTTCACTGTCAGCGAAAACCGGGAACGTGCGTACGCCGACGTTCTCGGCCAACGCCCGCGCGCCTTCGGCACCCGTCACCAGAAAGCCCTGCGCGCCGGCTAAATTGATCTTGGGCGGTGGCGGGCGTTCGGTAACGATCAATGGCGCGGCCAGCACCTGATGACCGCGCGCCTCAAGGGCCGCAGTCGAAGCGCTCGCGTCTTGCTCCGATTGTGTAATTAGAACCCGCATGGACGTTTTATCGGGTCTCCCTAGCGTCTGTGTCTCAAGTGTTGTAGAGGCTGCCTTCTATGGTGAAAAGGGCAACCATTTTCTCATGATCGTTCTGGGCATTGAAACCAGTTGCGATGAAACCGCCGCCGCCGTGGTCGACGGCGAAGGCCGGGTGCTGGGTCAAGCCATCCTCAGCCAAATTGCGGAGCATGTGCCTTACGGCGGCATCGTGCCCGAAATCGCCGCGCGTGCGCACCTTGCTCATGTGGATCGGCTTGTAACCAAAGCCATGGATGACGCCGGGCTTAGATACGCCGATCTTTCGGGTATCGCTGCGACGGCAGGACCGGGGCTGATCGGCGGCGTTCTCGTGGGTCTTATGACCGCCAAAGCCATTTCCGCAGTTCATCACCTCCCGTTGCTTGCGATCAATCATCTCGAGGGTCATGCACTTACGGCGCGGTTCACCGATCACGTTGCGTTTCCGTATCTTTTGCTGTTGGTATCCGGCGGGCATTGTCAGCTGTTGGCTGTGGAAGGCGTAGGACGCTATCGCCGCCTTGGCACCACCGTCGACGATGCTGCGGGAGAAGCTTTCGACAAAGTCGCCAAGATGCTGGGCCTTGGTTATCCTGGCGGTCCGGCCATCGCGCGCGCCGCCGAAGCCGGCGACAAAACGCGATTTGCATTCCCGCGCCCGCTCAAGGGCAAACCCGGTTGCGACTTTTCATTCTCCGGTTTGAAAACTGCCGTGCGCCTGGCAGCCGAAGCTTTGCCTGCCGGCGCGTTCTCGGAAAAAGATCTCGCAGATCTTGCCGCATCATTCCAAGCGGCAGTCGTTGAATCGATTGCCGATCGTGTCACGCGCGCCGTGGAAATTTTCCGTAAGGACTATCCCGACGGTAAAGCCCTCGTCGTCTCGGGCGGCGTTGCCGCGAATACGGAATTGCGCGCGATGCTGATGAAAACCGCCGGCAAAGCGGGCCTATCTTTTGCAGCACCCCCGCCAGCTTTATGCACCGACAACGCCGTCATGATTGCCTGGGCCGGCGTTGAACGCTTGAAGTTGGGGCTTATAGATGGGCTCGATTTCAAAGCCCGCCCACGTTGGCCGCTTGATCCGACAGCGCCTAAGGCAACGGGCGCCGGCGTGAAAGCCTAGGCTTTATAATATTCGCGAAACCAGGCGACGGTTTTCGCCAAGCCTTCATCCAGCGAAACTTTCGGCTGATAGCCTACGGCGCTTTGCAAAGCCGTTACATCACACCACGTATTTTCCACGTCGCCTGCTTGAATCGGCATGTAATTGCGTACCGCCGTTTTTCCGATGTGCTTTTCCAGTATGGCGATGAAGTCCATCAAATCCACGGGCGCGCCGCGACCGATATTGTAGATGCGAAAAGGCGCGACACCGCTGCTGTCGGGTGTGGGCGACATGGCATCCCAAGTTTCGTCGGCAACTGGAATATGATCGGCAACGCGCATCACGCCTTCAACAATGTCTTCAACGAAAGTGAAGTCGCGCATCATTTTGCCGTCGTTATAGACGTCGACGGGATCGCCCGCGAAAATGCGCGCGGCGAACTTTTGTGGCGCCATGTCGGGGCGTCCCCACGGTCCGTAGACGGTGAAGAACCGCAAGCCCGTCGCCGGAATTTTGAAAATATGGGCGTAAGAGTGTGCGAGGATCTCGTTGCATCGTTTGGTTGCTGCATACAAGCTGACGGGATGCGCGACGCCTTGTTGCTCACTGAAAGGCATGGCGCGGTCGGCGCCGTAAACCGAGCTAGTGGACGCGAAGACCAGATGTTCTACCGATAGCGCGCGGGCGGCTTCCAACACATTCATGAAGCCGGTGAGATTGGAATCCACATAAGCCTGAGGATTGTCGATGCCATAGCGCACACCCGCTTGCGCTGCGAGATGCACGATCTTGCGTGGCTCGGTCTTGTCGCACAGCGCCAGCAGTCCGGCTTTGTCGGTTAAGTTCAGCCGGTGGCCGGAAAAACCCTCGCGTGCCTCTAGCCGCGCCCAACGCGCTTCCTTCAGTTTCACATCGTAATAAGGTGTGAAGTTGTCTACGGCGACCACGCGCCGGCCTTCATCGAGAAGACGATGGGCGACGTGCGATCCAATAAAGCCGGCAGCTCCAGTCAGCAAGATGGTCATGGCACTGATCTAGGCTGAATGTGTTGGGGAGCGCAACGCCGTTCGCGGCTGAAGGCCCCCCTCGACAGTCTGTCTTAACCCATGCCAATACAGCGAGGCTGATTTCGGAAGGGGCACCGGGCGATCATGCGGCATATAGGAGTCATTGGCGGCGGAGCTTGGGGGACGGCCTTGGCCGTCGTCGCGCGCCGTGCCGGACGCGATGTAACACTTTGGGCTCTAGAGCCCGAGGTTGTCGCCGCTATTAACGGCCAAAACCGCAATCCGCTTTATCTTCCCGATGTCCCGTTAGACCCAGGCATCGCCGCGACTGCCGACATGATCGAGGTCGCTAAAGCCGGCATTATATTACTGGTTGCGCCCGCCCAGCATCTGCGCGGAATGTGCGCAACGCTCAGCGCCCATATAAAGCCGGGTACTCCGGTCGTGATCTGCGCCAAAGGCATCGAGCGCGGCACGTCGGCGCTAATGACGGATGTGGTGGCTGAAACACTGCCTCATGCCGCCATGATGGTGCTGTCAGGGCCCACCTTTGCCCGTGAAGTGGCATTGGGTTTGCCCACGGCCATTACTTTGGGCGCGGCAGATCAAGCCCTTGGCCGCAAAGTGGCCGAGGCGATTAGCTCGCCCACCTTCCGGCCTTATCTATCGGAAGACGTGATCGGCGCCGAAGTGGGTGGCGCGGTAAAGAACGTGCTGGCCATTGGCTGTGGCATGGCTGACGGTAAAGGCCTTGGCGCCAATGCGCGCGCGGCCCTTCTCACCCGCGGCTTGGCCGAGATCGTCCGACTGGCGTTGGCGCGCGGCGGCAAGCCCGAAACCCTCATGGGCCTTTCGGGTCTTGGTGATTTGGTGCTGACTGCAACCTCCCTACAATCGCGAAACTATTCCCTCGGTGTCGCCCTGGGTAAGGGCCAGACACTGGAAGACGTTTTGGGCGCGCGGCGCTCTGTGACGGAGGGTGTGACCACCGCTGAGGCCGTTGTGACCCTGGCCGCCAAGCTTAAGATCGACATGCCGATTTGCGGCGCCATCGACCGTGTACTCAATCACGGCGCGTCTATTGACGATATGCTGCGCGGATTGCTGGAGCGGCCTTTACGTGACGAAGTCGACGCGGCCGTAAAGCGCAAGTAGTGTTACATTCACCCGCGCGCACTAACCCTGCCAGGAGATCGATGTGAGTAAGACTGTCCGCCTTTACCCGGTCATTTTATCCGGCGGCAGCGGCTCGCGGCTCTGGCCCTTGTCGCGCGAAGAGTTTCCTAAACAGCTTCAACCGCTGACGTCGGAACGCAGTCTCCTGCAAGAAACCGGTGCGCGCCTGGGCAACGTCGACGGTAACTTGGAAATCCAGGCACCGATTGTTGTTTGCAACGATGCGCATCGTTTTGTGGTTGCCGAACAACTTCGCGCGGTCGGCATCGAACCCAAAGCTATCGTCATCGAACCGCAAGGGCGCAATACCGCACCGGCGGCCTGCGTTGCCGCGTTGTTGCTGGATAAAGAACCCGATGCCTTGATGTTGGTGATGCCATCGGATCATTTGGTGCGCGACCCCGACGCTTTTCGTGCTGCCGTCGTGAAGGCAGCGCCGGTGGCCCAAAGCGGGCATCTGGTGACGTTCGGCATTCAGCCCACCTCGCCGGCCACGGCGTATGGCTACATCAAACAAGGTGTCGCACTTTCTGCGTCCGCTCACACCGTCGAGCGTTTTGTCGAAAAGCCCGACGCGGCGAAAGCAGCAGAGTTCCTCAAAGCCGGCGGTTATTACTGGAACGGCGGCATCTTTTTGTGGCCGGTCGGGCTTTATCTCAGCGAGCTCGCGCGCAGCGAGCCCTTGATCGAGCCTGCCTGCCGCGCGGCGCTCAACGAAGGCCAGAACGATTTGTTCTTCTTCCGCCTCGATGCCGCGGCTTTTGCAAAGGTGCCGGCCCAATCCATCGACTACGGCGTTATGGAGCATACCGATAAAGCCGCAGTGGTGCCGGTCGATATGGGCTGGTCCGATGTCGGGTCTTGGAGCGCGCTTCATGCCGAAGCAGCGCAAGATACCGCGGGTAATACAATGCTCGGCGATGTGCTCGCCATCGACACCCAAAACACCTATGTGCGCACCGACCGCCAGCTGACGGCCGTCATCGGTATCAAAAACGCTGTCATCGTCGTGACTGCCGATGCTGTGCTCGTGGCCGATAAAGCGCATGACCAACAGGTCAAACAGGTCGTCGAACGCTTGAAAGCACAAGGCCGCAGTGAAGCCACAGCACAAGCGCGCACGCACAGGCCTTGGGGTTGGTTTCAGACCATGGACGAAGGTCATCGCTTCAAGGTGAAGCGCTTGTGCGTGAAGCCGGGCGCGAAGCTGTCGTTACAAAAACATTGGCACCGCAGCGAGCATTGGGTTGTCGTCACCGGCACCGCGTTGGTGACGCGCGGTGAAAGCGAATTCACGCTGCACGAAAATGAATCCACCTATATTGCCGCGGGCACGGTCCACCGCCTCGCCAATCCCGGTCATGTCGAGTTGCACATGATCGAAGTGCAGTCGGGCGAATATGTTGGTGAGGACGATATCGTGCGTATCGCCGACGATTATGGCCGCGAAGGTGCGCATCCCAACGTCCGCCCTGTGCCAAAGGCGAAGTCCGCGTCTAAAACAAAAAAGGTTGTGGTCAAGAAGTCAGCCCGCAAAATCCGCCGCAAGGCCGACCCTGCCGCTGTACGCCGCCGCCGTGCGTTGCGCCGTGTGGCGCGGCCGAAGACCAAAGTGAACGCCCGCGGCGCGAAGAAACCTTCACCTAAGAAGCCGCCGCCGAAGTCGCCGCGTAAACGGCGCTAGTCAATACGGGAATCCTCAAATGCTCATCGCCTTCATCTGCCACGACAAGCCCGACCATGTGGACCTGCGTATGAAAACGCGCCCCGTTCACCTCGAATGGCTTGAGAAGAATAAAGATAAAATCGCTTATGCCGGGCCGCTGCTGTCCGACGACGGGCAGACACCCTTAGGTTCGCTGGTCGTCGCGGATTTTGAGAACCTCGAGGCCGCGCGCACTTTTCAGAAAGCCGATCCCTACACGCAGGCGGACCTGTTCGCCGCTGTTACCGTCATGCCGACGCGTAAGGTCTTCCCGGCGGCGTGATGCCATGACTGGGCAGATCCTTTGTCGCCTCCAGGATCTTGACACCACCGGCGCCAAGGAAATTGTGCTGGAGAGAGACGGCGCACGTGTCCCGGTTTTTGTCGTGCAATACGGGCCGCATGTATTGGGCTATATGAATTCTTGCCCCCATGCGCGATTGCCGCTGAATTGGCGCGAAGATGCTTTCCTCGATATGAGCGGCACTTATTTATTCTGCGCCAATCACGGCGCGCATTTCGATGTGGCGACCGGCAAGTGCATCCGTGGACCATGCAAAGGCCAAAGCCTGACACCCTTTCCCGTAAGCGTGGATGGCGACACAATCGTCGCTGCTGAAATCTAAGGAAGCAAAGCCATGTCCGACGATACCGTGATCGATGTTCCGCCGGCCTTTGCTCAAAACGCGTTGGTCAACGCGCAGCGCTATAAGGAAATGGTCGAAGGCTCGACCAAAGACCCGCTCAGCTTCTGGCGTACCAGCGGTCAGCGCCTGGACTGGATCACGCCCTATACGCGCCTGCGCGATGTGTCTTTCGATGCCAAGGATCTGCATATCCGCTGGTATTTCGACGGCACGCTGAACGCGAGCTTCAATTGCCTAGACCGGCATTTGAAAAATCGCGCCACGCAAACCGCCATCATTTGGGAAGGCGATGATCCCAAGCAATCCAAACACGTCACTTACGCCGAGCTTCATGAGAAGACCTGCCGGCTTGCCAATGCGCTGAAGGCGCTCGGCGTCACCAAAGGCGACCGCGTCTGCATTTATCTGCCGATGATTATCGAGGCCGCCGTCGCCATGCTGGCCTGCGCGCGCATCGGCGCGGTGCATTCGGTGGTCTTTGGCGGCTTCTCGCCGCATTCTGTCGCCGACCGTATCAATGACTGCGGCGCTAAAGTGGTCATCACGGCCGATGAAGGCCGGCGCGGTGGAAAGGTCGTGGCGCTCAAAGCCAACGTCGACGAAGCCCTCAAGAACGCGCCCGGCGTGCGCAACGTGATTGTCGTCAAACACACCGGCGGGCCGGTCGCCATGACCCAGCCGCGCGACGTCTGGTATCACCTCATGACCGAGAAGGCGCAGAAGTTTTGCGATCCGGTTGAGATGAACGCCGAAGACCCGCTGTTCATTCTCTATACGTCGGGCTCTACGGGTAAACCCAAAGGCGTGTTGCATACCACCGGCGGCTACTTGGTCTTTGCCGCCATGACTCACGAATACATTTTCGACTACCGCGAGGGCGACATCTATTGGTGCACCGCCGATGTGGGCTGGATCACG
>CAITZE010000164.1 GCA_903896775.1 uncultured bacterium | reverse complement strand
CCGCCAGCCTATACCAATCTTTCGCCGATCTATGTGGAAACGCCGATGCCGGAAGGTGCGGCGCCCGTTCCCGTGCTGGAGATTCCTGAGGGAAGCAAAGTCTTCGCCATGGTCACCGGCACAGGTCGCGATACGAACTTGAAGTTCGATGACGTGATCACGCCGATGGAAAAGCTTGCCGACGAAACCGAGCGCGTTGAAACGGATATCAAACCCACAAAGCGTCTCGAAGTACGCCAAGCCGGCCGCCAATTGGCGGGCTGGGATGTCAGATACATCCGCGACATGCCCCCCAGCGTTAAGATCACCGACGATCCGGTCGAAATCGCACGCTGGCATTTGCGCATCCCTTACATGGTTCGCGATGATTACGGCGCAGAGTCTGTAAAAGGACGCATCACCAAAGATGGTGATAAACGCTCTTTCGAGTTTCCCCTCGACATGCCGCCGGATGCCGCCAACGTCTTCACCTTTGCGCCGTTTGTTGATCTGACACCGAGCATCTGGGCCGGTGAGCATGTCAGACTCTCGGTGCTGGCAACTGATCATGCCGGCCACACCTCCGAAAGCGAAGCAGCCAACGTTACGCTGCCGGAACGGGTCTTCAATAACCCGGTTGCAAAAGAACTCGTTAAATGGCGCAAAGGCATCGCCAACACACCCGATGAGACGATTCCGCAGGCGCTCGAAAGTGTCTCCAAAATCCTGCGGCTCCCCGGTAGTTTCGGCGGTGAGCCGATCATCCAGTTAACTCTCATCACCGCCAAGTATCGCATGACCAATGAGTCGCACGCGGAAGCATCCGAGAGCGTGCCGGACTTGCTGTGGCATGCCGCCGTCCGGCTCGAAGATGGAAACCTCGTCAACGCCGAGCAGCGCGTGGCGGATGCGGAAAAAGCTTTGCGCGATGCCGTCGAGCGCGGAGCAACACCTGAAGAAATCAAACGCCTCCTGAAGGAGTTGAAAGAAGCCGTCGCCGACTACGGCAAAGCTCTCGCGGATAAGAATTCCGGTCAGCAGAACGGCACTTCGAGCAAGCTCGCCAAAGGCGAAGCCGACACCATGGACGCGGACTTGGACGACGCCATGGATAAAGTCGAGAAGATGTCCGAACTTGGTGCGGAAGAAGCCGCCAAACAAGCGCTCGCTGACTTGCAGGAAAAACTGCAGGCCATGCGCGAGGGCGGCGAGAAAAAAGCCAACGATCCTGACGTGCAGAAGGTCTTGGCCTTGATGGATCAGATCGACGACGTAGCCAAAGAGCAGTCGGATCTGTCCAACGAGAGCTTCAACATGACCAATCAGGAAAGTAAGGGCGATAAAACCAAGAGTGATAAAGCCGCCAAAAAACAGGAAGACGTTCGCCAGAAGCTCAATGATGCCATGGACCAGATGGAGCAAATGACGGGCGACGCGGGGGACTCTTTAGGCGATGCAGATCAAAACATGCAGGACGCCGAGGATGCTTTGAACAGAGGCGCTTGGAAAGAAGCGTCGGCCGCGCAGAGCAAAGCCAGCGACAAGGTGTTGCAGGGCGCCGAGGAATCCGCACAGAAGCTTCTGGAGAATTTAAAGAAGAGAGGGCAAGGCGGCGCTCTCGAGCAAGTGAAGCATAGCGAGGCGCGTTACTCGGCCACCGGCACCAGCGACGAACGTCACGGCGGCGAAAAGGTAACTTTGCCTTCGGGTCCGGATACCGCCGGCATCGCGCAACGCGTCCGCGTCATTCTGGACGAGATCCGCCTGCGTGCATCGGACCTCACGCGGTCGGACTCGGAACAGGATTATCTGCGCCGGTTACGGAAGCAGTTCTAAGCTGAAGGGCGACGGGAAACGGACCGCGTATTAGTGGTCCCAACACGTATTCCTGTGTTCGCCAATATCAGCACATAATTCACCAGCATAGTGCGGTCACGAACAGTGCGTGGATGATCTGATTTCACAAACTCACGCAAATACCGTGTGAGCTTATTGTAGTCCTTGTTGTCGAAGTGCGGACGGCGGTTTAGCTGTGGCTTAGCTTTCACAAATCGAGGAGCCACATCCAGATAGGACCGTTCGACGCACCAATTCAAAAATTGCTTCAGGTCAGAATTATAGCGGTGGATGGAATTCGCCGAGAGGGCTTTGCGGCGTGAGTGCTCCCGCAACCAATCCAGAAAATCGTAGATGACCTTGGTGTTGATGCCCTTCAGGCGCATCGACTTGAAGAAGACCTTCATCCGTTCGCTAAACTGACGTTTGAGCTCTAGGCTGGCTTTACCGCCATCAACACGGGACAGATGAGCTATATATTCGTCCAGTGCGGTAGGGCAGTTTAAACGACGGTTTAAACTGACGGTGCCTAATGGAACTACGGTCACAGCTTCAGGTCCTGAAAATGGGTCTGATTTCAGCTGCGAAATTGTCGATTTGTTAGACTCAACCCACCGTTTTTTTACCGTGTAAAAATTCTCTGGGAGGTTGGCTGGCCATTTCCGACTGAATGCCAAAACTATACCGCTGACGGTCCTGAAGGCAGCTATAACTGGTAAAAAGCCACCCAAGGTTTTACGACGTAAAATGTTTTTGGCTGCCTCCTGGGTTCCATTTGGAACTGGTCGGCGGCGGACTACCGGAATGAAATTGGACAGCTGGCGGACCCTGGCCGGGCTGACCGGGCATTGCTTGCTGGCCCGGACTGCCGCTTGCACCGGGTGCGCCCTGCATACCGGGAGCGCCGCCTGGACCGCCCACAGCACCTGGGGCACCTTGCGCGCCAGCTTGTGGCGGTTGCATCCACGATACTGCGCCCTGACCCACGGCTCCTGCGCCGGCTTGACCGCGCATCGATTGGCCGCCCAAAGCGGCCGCCGTTGGACCGTCCTGAGCGCCAGGGCCAGCCTGCATCGGTTGACCGGGTCCACCGGCAGCTCCGGGCGCACCCGCAGCACCACCCGGCTGACCGGGTGCCCCTTGGGCGCCGGCCTGAGGAGGCTGCATCCACGATACCGAGCCTTGTCCGACGGCGCCTGCGCCAGCCTGACCCCGCATGGACTGACCGCTTAAGGCCGCAGCTGATGCACCGACAGGGCCTGCTGGGCCCGCACCTGGAGCACCTGAAGCGCCCGGTTGGCCAGCTTGAGAACCGGCCGGCTGATTCTTTTGCATCCACGACTGTTGCTGCGCGGTTTGGGGAACACGCGTCTGCGCAGGTTGGCCGCGATTCATCATCGACACCGCACCTTGCGGCACAGGCGGAGCACCAGGCGGGGCGCCACCAATCGATCCGCCAAGTGCTGCGGCTTGTACGCGCGGCCCGCCAGGGGCTGCGGCGGCACGTTTTGCGGCAGCGGCGGCCGCAACAGCAGCAGCGGGTGTGACTTCATTGCGGATTTGCGGCGCGCCACCAGCAGCGG
Source organism: uncultured bacterium (assembly GCA_903896775.1). GTDB lineage: Bacteria > Pseudomonadota > Alphaproteobacteria > Rhodospirillales > Rhodospirillaceae > SHVO01. The sequence goes on along the minus strand of CAITZE010000164.1, from coordinate 5,609 downwards.
CCTGCGCCTTGGCAGCGTATTCCTCGCCCATGATCGAGGCGAGATCCATCGATTCAACCTGAGCGGTCTGATACCAAGAATGGCCGCAGCTCGCGCATTTCAAAGCGCGGCCCTTCTTGCCCAACAACTCGGTCGGGATTTCAAAATGCGACGTACAGTTGGGACAAGTGATACGCATTTAATTACCCACTAGCGCCCAGTTTACCTGAGCTGCTTTGTGCGCCACCGGTAAAAAAGACTGTCCCTACAGCCTACTTACACCAGGGCGAGTTTTTTATAGTACATATAGGCATGTTAATAGGAACTAAACGCCCCTGAAATCTAAGGAGAAACCTAAGATTTTGGGGATTTGCGCCGGGTAACAAAGACGCACATAAGACAGGTTTCGGCTACCTACTATGGTGGTCATCGCGACTTAGCATTTGCCGGACCAAAATTGGGTCGGGCCAGAGGAAACGGTATAATTGTATGGCGCTTTTGCGCAAGAAAGATGACGGGTTTGTCGGCGACACTGTGGCGCTTGAAGGTGTGGGCCTGCGTTATGACGACGGCCCTGAAATTCTGGCCGACGTTTCCCTCGCCATCCCGCAGCGGTCGTTCCATTTTCTCACCGGCCCATCGGGTGCCGGCAAAACATCACTGCTCAGCCTGATGTATTTGGCCAAGCGCCCCACGCGCGGCGGTCTCAAGATCTTCGGCGAAGACGTCACCCACGCGCCGCGCAGCCGTTTGGCTGCGATCCGACGCCGCCTCGGTGTTGTTTTTCAGGATTTCAGATTGCTCGATCACATGTCGGCCTTCGACAATGTCGCATTGCCTTTGCGGATCGCCGGTATCGCCGAGACAGTTGTCCAACGCAACGTGAGCGAACTTCTAAACTGGGTCGGACTCGAGCAATTCAAAGACGCACACCCGATCGTGCTATCGGGCGGACAGAAACAGCGTGTGGCAATCGCGCGGGCCGTAGTCAGCCGCCCGAAACTGATCCTTGCCGATGAACCAACCGGCAACGTCGATGACACCATCGCCATGCGCCTGATGCAGTTATTCGTCGAGCTGCATAAACTCGGCGCGAGTGTGATTATCGCGACCCATAACGAACCTTTAGTGGCGCGCTTTCCGTTTCCGCGTCTGCATCTGGATGATGGTGCGGTTTCTATTTTGCCTCCACTGGCTGCGACGCCTGCCAGTCAGATCGCCTTCGGGCTATAGGTCAATCGATGTTTGGCATACGCTCCGATCTGCCTCTTAAGCGCGATACCGCGAGCCGCTTCGTATTATGGCTCGTGATGGTGCTGGTGTTCATGGCATCGCTCGCCGTGACGGTGAATTCATACATCGGTGTGTTGTTGAACGACTGGAACCGCAGCGTCACCGGCACCTTGACCGTGCAGATTCCTCTCGTCGACGGTGACGAAAAGGCCACGGCAGCCGTTGTCGCAAAAGTGATCGACGTTTTAAAACGGCATCCAGCGGTCGCCAAAGCCGAGGCGGTGCCGCGCGCCAAGGTCACTGAACTTCTAAAGCCATGGCTCGGCGATAACGATGTCATCGCAGACCTACCGCTTCCCGCATTAATCGACGTGGAACTCCAGGCCGACGGCGCCGATGCCGTCGCCGCCGTGACCGCATCGATTAAAACCGCAGCGCCTCAAGCTGTGATCGATGACCATCGGATTTGGCTCAGTCGCGTTATGGGGCTTGCGAAAGGCTTTGGTATTGTCGCGCTCACGATTATGGTTCTGGTCACCAGCGCGCTCGGATTGACCATCGTCTTCGCCACCCGCGCCAGTCTTGCGGAATTTGCACAAGTCATCGACGTGCTGCATGTCGTCGGCGCCAAAGATAGCTACATCGCCAGACAATTCGCCCGGCGTGCATTGGCGCAGGGCATGCTGGGAGGATTGGCAGGTCTTGCTCTTTACGCACCGGCCTTAGCCTTGGTGGCGTGGCTTGCCAGCCGCGTCGATCCTGAAATCTTGCCCAAAGCAACCTTACCGCCGACGCATTGGCTGATCCTCGCCGGGTTGCCGTTGGCCGCAGGTTTCCTCGCAATGTTGACGGCCCATGTCACCGTGCGCCGCGCTTTATCGGCAAAAGTCTGAGCTTGGTATAGTCTTCCCTTATGGCAAAGCCATTCTGGTCTCCGATTGTCGGCCTTCTTTTCGTCGCTGCCCTGGGATGGGTATGCGGCCTTTTGTGGTTTGCCTCGACCATTCCCACCACAGTGGATGATACCACCACACATACCGACGCCATCGTCGTGCTGACCGGTGGCAGCGAGCGCATCGAAACCGGCCTCGCGCTTCTTGAAGACGGCCTTGCCACGCATTTATTCGTCTCGGGCGTCGGCGAACAGGTCAAGACCGGCGATCTCTTGCCGCGCACCCGCAACTTACGTCCGGAGTTACTCGACAACATCACAGTGGGCACCGCCGCCGGTAATACGCCCGGCAATGCGATTGAAACCGCGGTGTGGGCGCGTGCGACAGACGTGCACTCTATTCGCCTTGTCACGGCGGCCTATCATATGCGGCGCAGCCTTTTGGAATTTCACACCGCCATGCCCGACGTGATGATCGTACCGAACGCCGTGTTTCCCCCAAACGTCAAAACCGACTGGTGGCGTTGGCCTGGCACGGCCAGCCTGATTGCCCGTGAGTACACCAAGTTCATCGTCACCTGGGCGGTCCAGCGCCTGGGTATCGGCAGCGAAAGCACGCCGCATACCACGCTGGCTTTCCGGACGACGCTATGACGCCATCACCCAAAATATCTCTACTGATTTGGCTGCGATCGTGGGTTTACCTCGTGGTCTTTTTGCTGTGGACGCTGGGCGTAGGTGTTTGCTTTCTGCCGACATTGATCACACGGCGGACGGCTTTAATCGGTGTGCGCACCTGGATCGGCGGCATCATGGTGCTGGGGCGCGTCATCTGCGGGATCAGTTGTCGCGTGCTCGGGAAAGAGCATGTACCGACAGGCGCCTGCATCATCGCGGCAGAGCATCAATCGTCCTTCGAGACCTACCGTCTCTTCAAAGACCTTGAGCATCCGATTTTTATTTTGAAACGCGAACTGACATGGATTCCGATCGTCGGTTGGTACATGACCCGCGCCGGCTTCGTGCCGATCGATCGCGGCGCCGGTGCTGGCGCCATGCGTAAAATGCTGCGCGCGACCGAAGCTGCACTTAAAGCCGGCCACCAAGTCATCGTATTCCCGGAAGGCACGCGCGTCCCGTATGGCGAGAAGCGCCCATACCAACCGGGAATCGCGGCGCTTTATAATCAGTGCGACGTGCCGATGATCCCCATGGCCCTCAACACGGGCTACTTCTGGGGAAAAACCCGGATCTTGAAAATCCCGGGTGAGATCGTCTTCCGATTCTTGCCGGTTCTGCCCCGCGGAATGAATCGCGATACCTTGCTTTCCGAACTGCGCCGCCAGTTCGATGAAGCCCACTCCCGTCCGGATTCGGCCGAGGTTTAGGAACTCCCCGCCCCATAAGCTCGTTGAAAACACGTGGAAATTTCATGTGTTTTAAGAATTCGCCGGTAGTCTGCTAGGCTAAAGAGAACAAAAGCAGAATATACCCCGAGCAGACTGGATCGCCCGTGACCGAGCCTTCGCCTATCGCCCAGCAAATCTGGGACATGAAATACCGCTTCAAAACGCCCGACGGCCAGCCGGTCGATGTGGCCGTGGCAGACACCTGGGCGCGCGTTGCCAAGGCTTTAGCTGTACCGGAACGCGACCCCGCAACGTGGGCGCCGCGCTTTGAAAAGGCCATGACCGATTTTCGTTTTTTGCCGGCGGGGCGGATTCTGGCGGGTGCCGGCACTGGTCGCACCGTGACGCTGCACAATTGTTTTGTGATGGGCACCATCGGCGACGACATGGGCAGCATCTTCGCAAACTTGCGCGAAGCCGCGCTGACCATGCAGCAAGGCGGCGGCATCGGTTACGACTTTTCTACCCTGCGTCCCAAAGGCGCGCCGGTCAAAGGCGTCGGCGCTGATGCCTCGGGTCCGCTGTCGTTCATGGAGGTTTGGGATTCCATGTGCCGCACGATCATGAGCGCCGGCTCACGCCGCGGCGCCATGATGGCGACGCTACGCTGCGATCATCCCGACATCGAGGAGTTCATCACCGCCAAGCAAACGCCCGGACGTTTGACGATGTTCAACGTCTCGGTTTTGGCGACCGATCCGTTTATGACGGCCGTGAAGAACGATCAGGATTGGCAGCTGCAGTTCGGCGGCAAGGTCTATCGCACCGTCAAAGCGCGCGTGCTGTGGGATAAAATCATGCGCGCGACGTATGACAACGCCGAGCCCGGCGTGATTTTCATCGACCGCATCAACGCCCGCAACAATCTGCACTACTGCGAGACGATTGCCGCCACCAATCCTTGCGGCGAACAGCCACTGCCGCCCTACGGCACCTGCTTGCTGGGCTCGATCAATCTCGCGCGCATGGTTACCAAACCGTTCTCACCACAGGCGCAGCTGGATGAAACCGCGCTCATCGAATTGGTGGCTGTTGCCGTACGCATGATGGATAACGTCGTCGAGGCGTCGCGATATCCCGTCGAAGCTCAACGCCGCGAAGCCGAGCAAAAGCGCCGCATCGGCCTTGGCATCACCGGTCTCGCTGATGCGCTGATCATGTGTGGCTTGCGGTACGGAAGTGCTGATGCCGTTGCCATGACACGGCGCTGGATGACCGCCTTCCGTGATGCGGCTTACGGCGCTTCGGTGGATTTAGCCGAGGAAAAAGGCCCCTTCCCGCTTTTTGATCGTGACAAATACCTGGCCGGTGAAACCATTCGTACGTTGCCTGCAATGCTGCGAGAGCGCATCGCCAAACACGGCATCCGCAATGCATTGATCACATCCATCGCGCCAACCGGCACGATTTCGCTCTTCGCCGATAACGTCTCATCGGGCTTAGAGCCAGTGTTCAGCTTCACCTATACGCGCAATGTTATGATGCGCGACGGCAGCAAACGCGCCGAAGATGTTTCGGATTACGCTTATCGTCTGTTCCGCTCCATTAAGGGCGACGACGCGCCGTTGCCGGATTGTTTTGTAGATGCGCAGAGTCTCGCGCCCGCCGATCATCTTGTCATGCAGGCGGCTGTGCAAGATTACGTCGACAGCTCGATATCCAAGACCATTAACGTGCCGGAAGATTTCCCGTTCTCGGCCTTCGCCGATGTCTACATGAATGCCTACGACATGGGTTGCAAGGGCTGCACCACTTATCGCCCCAGCGCCGTGCGCGGCGCTGTGCTTGAGGTGAAGAAAGAACGCAAGGCTGTGGTGGAACACGACACCACCACGCCTCTCGCGCGCCCTGAAACGCTGCCCGGGCAAACTTACAAACTGCGTTGGCCGGAGAGCGACCACGCTATTTACATCACGGTCAACGACATCATGGCCGAGGATGGCAAAGGCCGCGGTGTCCGCCGCCCCTTCGAGGTGTTCATCAATTCCAAGAACATGGAGCACTTTGCCTGGACCGTTGCCCTGACCCGCATGATCTCGGCGGTATTCCGGCGCGGCGGCGAAGTTGGTTTCGTCGTCGAGGAATTGAAGGCTGTG
>CAITZE010000163.1 GCA_903896775.1 uncultured bacterium | reverse complement strand
GCCGAGACCACGATCCTTCAAGTGCGACACCATTTCGCGGATTTCGCCCACCGCAATAGGATCGATGCCGGCCAGGGGTTCATCCAGCAAAATGAAGCTGGGACGAGACGCGAGCGCGCGCGCGATTTCGCAGCGGCGACGTTCACCGCCCGACAGCGCCAGCGCCGGCGAACGGCGGAGATGTTCGATGGAGAACTCGCGCAGCAGCGCATCGACCAGCGCGGTTTGGGCGGCCTTATCTGACTCCACCACTTCGGCCACGGCGCGGATATTGCCTTCAACTGTCATGCCGCGAAAAATCGACGCTTCTTGCGGCAAGTAACCAATGCCAAGCCGCGCACGGCGATACATCGGCAGCAGCGTGATGTCTTGCCCATCGAGAAAGATTTTGCCGTGATCGGGGCTGATCAGACCCGTGACGCAATAAAACGATGTGGTCTTACCGGCGCCGTTTGGTCCCAATAGACCCACGGCTTCGCCGCGCTTCACGGCCAGGCTGACATCGCGCAGCACAGGGCGGCCTTTGAAGGTTTTGCCGAGGCCGCGCACGACCAGACCGACGTCCGGAACCGGCGCTTCAGCTGCGCTGGCGCCTGTTTGATGAACCGTATCGGGTGTCATTTCTTTCCTTTGTCTTGCGCGGGGCTAGCCGCCGCGCCGGAGGCTGTCGTGGGAGCTGTATTGGCGTCCGGCTTGGGCGTTGGCGCAAGGAGCGCCGAGACCCGCGCATCTTCATGCACACCTGGCATACCCGCTTGCTTGGCGCTGGGGAACATGCGGCTGGTGCCGCCCTTGACGTTCACCACCGCAAAGCCGCCGCCCAGCTCGCTATTATTCTGGGTGATTTTAACACTGCCGTCGATGGTCGCGATCCCTGTATCGATATTGTAGATACCGCGGTCGCCGCGCACGATTTCCTTTTCGGTTTCCATGCGCACATTGCCGAAACCCTGCAGCAGGGTGATGTCGCCCTGGCCTTGAGGCATCGCAACCGATGAGGTCTTTTTCGCGCCCTTCTTTGTATCGGCGTTCGGATCGTCACGGAAAAATGCGATCAACTTGTCGCCGTACAGTTTACGCTTTTGGTTATCGACGGCGACGGCCGAGCCTTCGGCGACCGCAACTCGCTCATTGGACCAGTATTGCAACGCGCGCTTGGCTGTTACCGTGCCTTCGGGATTGATCAAGGTCACGATCTTGCCTTCCATCACCAGCACGCCCTTATCGAAGTCATAGACGGCGCTGTCGCCCGTGGCGGTTTCCGTCCCGGATTTCATCGTCACATTGCCATTGGCGAACACGCGGTAGACTTCATTGCCGCCGTCAGCTTTTTCGCGGTAGTCGGCGGTGAGGTCGTCGCTGGTCACGGTGACATCGCCTTGCACGGCCTTGGCATTGCCATGGGCAATCATGCGCTTGTTATCCTGCTGCAGCTCAAAGCCCTGATCTGCCGTCACGTCGATGGGCTTATCTTTGCCTTCGAGCTTTAGCGACTGAGCATGAGCAGAGAGCGGAGCCGTCATGAGCGCGGCGACCACCGCGATGCGCATCGATTGACCGAAACTCATGGTTTATTTCCCGCTTTGGTTTGCGCCTTGGTATCCACGGCCGCCGGCTGTGCTGCGTCTGATTTATGCTCGTCTGGCTTAAGTTCGTCTGGCTTATCTTCGCCCGATTTCGTTCTGGGGTTCAGGACCATATGGGCCGGCCCGTGGAAATGCATGATATTGCCGTGATCGGAAAGATCAAACCCGCCTTCGGCCTGCAAGGTCCCAAAGGGACCGTCGCCCGTGACCGGTTGCGTGCCGCTGGCCGTACCCTCTTTCAGCATCACAACCGCCTGGGTCGTATGCAGCGTATTGCCGTTTTCCTGAAACACCGACACTTGGCCCGACAGATCCAGCTTTTGAATATCCCGGGTATAAATGCCGGCGCTCGCCGCAGCCGACACGGATGACCCGTTGGTGAGTTTTATGTTGGCCTTGGGCGTGACGAGGTCAATTGCGTTATCGTTGTTGCTGCGCTGACGTACGCCTTCGGCCGTCACCGCATAAGGTTGCCCCTTCTCGTCGGTGCCGAAATAACGCGCATTGCTCATGCTGAGCGCGTCGCTATCGGAGCCTTTGATGAGCTTCATGCCGATGCGGAAGCGGTCGTCGTCTTGGCGCAAGAGCGGTAGCGCCACAACCAGCAGAAGCAAAAGTCCTGCCGCCACCGGCAGCGCCACTTTCATGGCCGAGACAAAGCGGCTGTACTGCGCGACAGACTGCGCCACCGTCTTACCGACGGTCGCTTCGCGCGGGTGCCATACGGTTTCCTTGTCGGCTTCGGAACCGTGAGCAGATTGAGGTGTGGTGACTTTGGGCGGCTGCTGTACCGTCATAGCGCGCCCGCCCGCAGAATGTCGTGCATGCGCAAAATACCCACGGGCTTTGCGTTCTCGACGACGAAGACGCTGGTGATCTTCCAATCATTCATGCGGCGCATGGCTTCGACCGCAAGGATATTGGGCCCGGTCGACTTGGGCGATTTTGTCATGACGTCGGCGGCTGTGAGCTTGAACAAGTCGCCGCCGATATGACGGCGCAAATCGCCGTCGGTCACGATGCCAATGAGATCGCCCGCATCGCTGATAACACCTGCAACGCCAAAAGTTTTTTTAGTCATGACCAGCACAACTTCGGACATGGGCGTGGCTGGTTTGACCAGCGGCAATTCTTCGCCGCCATGCATGAGGTCCGCGACCTTATAAAGCTTGCGCCCCAATTGGCCACCGGGATGGAAAACTTTGTAATCGTCAGTGGTGAAGCCGTGACGCTCGAGCAGCGCGACCGCGAGCGCGTCACCCATAGCAAGGGTCATGGTGGTCGACGTCGTCGGTGCTTCCAAGCCCATGGAACAGACTTCGGGCACCGGCGGCAACAGCAACGCGACAGTCGCGGCCTTGGCCAAAGTCGATGCACCCTTGCTGGTAATGGCGACGATGGGAATATCGAAACGCTTGGCGTAGCTCAGGATGTCGTGAAGTTCATGCGCTTCGCCGGAATTGGAGATCGCCAGCACCGCATCGCCTTTGGTGATCATGCCGAGATCGCCGTGGCTGGCTTCGCCCGCGTGGACAAAAAAGGCCGGCGTGCCGGTGGAGGCAAGCGTCGCGGCGATCTTGCGGCCGATATGTCCGCTTTTGCCAACGCCGGTGACGATGACGCGGCCGACAACGCCGGAGAAAATATCGAGGGCCGCAATGAATTCAGCGCCAAGACCCGTTGAGAGCGCGTCGAGGCCCGCGCGCGCGTAGTCAAACACGCGCTTGGCCGAGGCAATGTCCGTCTGTGGAGCGGGTGTCTTGGGAGCGGTAGAAGAAATGGCCGTAATCCTATGTTGCCTGCGACGCTAAATGCGGCATCCGGTTCCGCGCTGCTTTCCGTCCAGCGCCCAAGCCGCTGCACGCCGAAAAGCACCAAAAACCCCTCTGCCGGCATTCTTAAACGACGGGGCCAAGCCTAGCGTTCCCGCTCTGCTCTATAAGTCTGGCGGAAAGTATCGTCTATCGCCCCCGGGGGTCAACCCAGGCGGGCCTGCGTTACATTACAATCCGGGCAGAATTCTCTAGGGAAAACAGATGGATAGGAGAAGTAGCGGCCAGGCCCTATAGACCGATTACCACTTTAGTGGGCGAAGATGTCCTCGTCGGGCCAGCCGGCCAGGTCCAGCGCGGCGCGATCGGGCAGAAACCCGAGGCAGGCTTGCAGCAGCGCTGTGCGGCCTTCGCGCGCAACCAAACGCTCCATTTCCGCCTTCAGGCGGTGCAGGTACAGGACGTCCGAAGCGGCATATTCGATCTGCTCAGGGGTCAAATTGGCCGCGGCCCAGTCGGAGGACTGCTGCTGCTTGGACATATCGACGCCGAGCAACTCTTTGCACAGATCCTTGAGGCCGTGTTTGTCGGTATTGGTGCGCACAAGGCGCGAGGCCGTGCGGGTGCAATAGACAGGCGCGCAACGCACGCCGAGATATTGCTGAATCATCGCAAGATCAAAGCGCGCGAAGTGAAAGATCTTTTCAATTTTCGGATCGCTCAAGATCGATGCCAGATGCGGTGACGGCGTACCCGGAATGATCTGCACAAGATGAGCATGTCCATCGCCGCCGGAGAGTTGCACAACGCATAGCCGATCACGGTGTAGGCGCAAACCCATGGTCTCGGTGTCGACGGCGACACTGCCGGTGAAAGTGATGTTCTTCGGAAGATCGCCGCGATGAAGGTGGTTGGTCACGTTATAATCCCGTCAAATGGCGTCTTGAGTGCGTTAAGGCACATTAATCATATCAACTGCGTAGCTTCAAGAGCGACAAAAGAATGTGCCATAATTTATTGATGATAATGTCATCGCGTTTCGGGGGAGCGGGATGAATCGCGCATTAGTCATCACCTATATAATAGCGCTGACGTTGCTCGGCCTTGGGCATCTTGCCATTTTGCCGCCCTATGAGGGCTTTGACGAAACCGCCCACTACGCAAGCCTGCGTGAAATCGCCGATGTCGGCACCTTGCCGCACGAAGGTCGTAGTTTTCTGCCGCAAGATGTCGCGAACTATAGCGGACCGCTACCTTATGGCTCATTCAGTCCACCATTCGATACGGGCCTGACTTATGCCAAATTTTTTGCCGATCCCGCACGTACGGAAGATTTCCGGCAGACCTATCGCAGCCCGCGGCCACGGCCTACTTATGAGTCCAGCACCGCTCCCAATTGGGAGACGCAACATCCGCCACTTTATTATCTGCTGCTCGAACCGGTCTTGAAGATCACGAACGGTTTGTCGCTTGTCAGCGAACTCTTGGTTTTGCGCGCGGCCTCTTTCCTTCTCGCAGCGGGCGGCGTTTTATTCGGCCTCGCAGCCGCGCGCGATCAACGCTCGCAAAGCGCGATGCTCGGTTTCGCGCTCTACCCAATCATGTTGCCAATGTTCTTCCCCGAATTCGCGCGCCTCGGCAATGACTCACTTTGCCTCTGGCTTGCGGGTGCATCGGCTTTTTGTCTCATGCGCGCTTTGCGGTCCAACGAGGGCGCGCGATGGTTTCTCGCACTGGGTTTTTGCCTCGCGCTCGGATTACTGACGAAGGCTTTATTCATTCCCGTGACAATGGCCGTGGCGGCATTCCTGGCCGTACGCGCATGGGCTAAGCGCGGAAATGGGCAAGTACAAACGCTGCGCGATTTGATGCTCGCCCTGCTTCCAGCCCTTATCCTCGGCGGCGGTTGGTATCTGCATGACGCGTTCGCTGGCGGCAACACAAGCGCTGGCGCGGAAGCAGCGCGCCTCGCCCAGCAGGGCGGCCTATGGGTGGGACTGCAGCACAACTTCTCGGCAGTCGCGATGTTGCGCGCTTTGGCTGTGGTTTTTGCGACATGGGTTTGGAGCGGCACGTGGTCGCTGGTCCACATGGCGGCACTTTGGCAAATTCCGCTGATGCTTCTGCTGATCTGGACCGGCGTAGTCTATGCGATGCAATTACGGGCGCGGGCGCTGGACGACATTGCATGGTTGCCGGTTTTTCTCCTGGCATTTTTTGGCGCGGGATTTTTCTGGCATATTCTGGTCGGCATTGCGCTGACCGGTAACGGCATAACGGGGGGACACTATCTGCACATTCTCATGCCGTGGATCGCTCCGGCTTTGGGGATGGGCGCAGCAGCAATCTTGCGCGCGGGGCGCCAACGCTTCGTTTTTGTGAGTCTGGTGATTTATGCCGTCGCATTTCAAGTTGCGGCGTTATGGTCGCAATTCGCACTCTTCACCGGCTGCGCCACCAAGAGCGATGATAAGCTCTACGCCTTCTCAGGGTCGATGTTCTGCCTCGATCAAGCCTCAACACTTGTCGCGCGCCTGGATGTGATCGCTTGGCCAGTTCTTGGAGGGATTGGATTTGCCGGGGGCGCGCTTTGCGCTATCTGGCTCGCCCGCCAATTGCTGCACAAATTCACGACTCCCGAAAGTGATTGGATCCCCACCTAGGGTGCTATATTTTCAGCGCACAATAATACCAAGCCATAGCGACGGGACCGTGACATCACCGAGCAGATCGAGGCCGAGCGATCCATGCTCCAACGTGTAAAGGATTTCGCGGCGAACCCGCCCGCCCTTGCCAATCCCTTGATCATTTGGCTCGCAAGCGGCTTTGTCTTAGCGCCGCAACCTGTATGGGCGCTACTTTTCTATATCGGCGTTATACCGCTGACACTGCTACATCTCTGGCGTCGCCGGCCGGTCAGAATCGATTCAATCGTCGCTGTTGCTTTCGCTTTCATCACATGGTCCGCGCTCACCTTAGTCTGGGGCGACACCTCTAGTGCCGGCCACGTCTATAAGTTTTTCCAAGAAGCGCTGTGCACCTTTCTGTTTTTGGCCGCCTTACTTCTCGCACTCAACGAGAGTCCGCGCGTATCGCGCAGCATCGGCACCGTCTTGATTGTTGGAGGTGCGCTCAACGCCGCTTTCTCTATCGTGCGGTTTTTGATGTCAGGCGTCGACCTCGCCAATCGCCTTGCTGGCTGGGCCGAAACCCGCCAGCAGGTTCTGGGCGCCATGGTGATCGGCGTTTGTTATGTACTGGCGCTGGGGCGATGGGTGGAAGAGAAGCAACACCGCGCCCTATATGGCGCAGCATGCGCAGTGCTATTTGCTTTTATCCTGCTCACGTTCAGCCGTGGTCCGCTTGTCGCCGCGAGCCTCGCGACTTTGATTCTGTTGTCGCAGCTTTCGGGAAAGCGGTTGCTGGCGGTGTTGGGCGGCACCATGCTGATAGCCGGCACCGCCGTATTCTTTTTTTCTTCAACTGTCGCGCGCTTTTATGACCTGCTGACAGTGCGCGGCACGTCCTACCGTTTGTCGATTTGGCGCTACACCATTGACCGCATCGCCGAACGCCCGCTTTTCGGCCATGGCCTCGCCGCGGATTTTGGCATGGCCGACATCCCGTTTCCGCACAGTCTTTATTTCTCCGCGCTGTTTTACAGCGGTGTAGTGGGTTTCCTTTTGTTGGCCCTGCTGTTGGCGATGATTTTATGGGGCGTTATACGTCTGCGATCTGCGCCGGAGCGCGTTGTCCTCTTAGCGCTCTGGGTGGACATTCTGATAGGAAGCCTGACCGACGTCGGGCAAATCACCAAGGGGCCTGCGCCACTCTGGTATATTTTCTGGCTGCCGGTGGGTTTGAGTATTGCGGCGATCTATTGGGCAAGCCGCCGGGAAGCACCCACTACTCCACTAAGTTGAAACTCGTCCACGCAATAGCGCCGTGCTAAGTTCGCGCCGCATTGCCACAGAGACAAGGCTCAAAGACGTTGAACCGCACATGTTGAACCGCACATTGCGCATCGTGCACGCCGCTAACTTCGTGGTGCGGGCCAAGGGCGCCTTTCAACACAGCGTGGCGCCGAAAATCAGCAATGGTTTGATCCGGAACGGTCACCATGTGCTCAATTTCTGCGACCGCGACGTTGCGCGCGCCCACTCGATCTTTGGAAACAAAGCTCTCGGCAAAGGCAAGGCCCGCAAAGTCTTGCGCGATTTCTGCCAATCGGTGCGACCTGACCTGCTGATCCTCGGTCACGCCGATGTCATCGATAGCGAAACGGTGGCCGACATCCGGAGCTTCAATCCGGATATGCGTGTCGTGCAGTGGAATGTCGATCCGCTGTTCGAAGCGGAAAACGTCGGACGCATTCAAAGCAAGTTCGATGTGGTTGATGCCACTTTCATATCCACCGCAGGACCCTTGCTGCACGCTCTGCACGCACCGGGGCGTGTCCTAGGGTTTTTGCCGAACCCCGTCGACAGTTCCATCGAATGCGGCCGCAACCACGAACGTGCGAATTTGGCCTACGACATTTTTTATTGCTGTACCAATCCCGGCCGCCCCTTGCGCGAGATTTGCGGCACACCCTGGCATATGGAAGATTTTATCCGGCTGCTGCAGAAAGAGCTGCCGCAACTCAAGCCGCAGCTTGGCGGACTGCTGGGGCGACCGACATTGGCCGGCGGCGCCTATCAGACCGCGCTAGAGTCCGCAGCCGTCGGCCTCAACATCAGCCGGCGGAACAACGTGCTGCTTTACTCGTCGGATCGCATGGCGCATCTGATCGGCAACGGCCAAGCCGTCATGATGGAGCGCGCGAGCGGATATGACGCGCTTTTCTCCGACGAACAGATTTTGTTTTACACATCTATCCCCGAAATGATTGAGAAGTTGCGCCTTGTGCTCAGTGACGACGCACAGCGACAGCGCATCGCTGCCGCCGGACGCCGGCGCTATCATGAGCTTTTCAACGAGCAAATCATTGCGCGCTATATTGTCGACGTCGCGTTCGGCACACATAACGCCACCGCGTACGCGTGGCCGACGCTGGTGAGCTAAACAGAAACGCACACCTGTTGATCGTCTGAGCGCAATCTGACGTCAAAGCGCTGCTGTTCGACATTATCCGCCACACGCGCAGGATAATCCTCTGCACTACGTTTTAGAGAGTATGGTGGCACTGTGCCCGTGGTGCTTGCCGGGTCGATTTGTATTGTAACCGTGCAAAACTCAAACCTCGCATCAGCGTCAATTAAGCTGGAAGACATCGCCGTGGATTCCACTGCGCCGGTCTCACAGGCCTCGCGTTTGCTCGGGCTTGCTTCGACGCTTTATCGCACTGGACAACCAACGGAAGCAATTCAGGCCTGCCGCGAAGCTTATGCCTTGCAGCCCGAACGCATCGATATCTGGCTTTTGTTGGGGTTCATGCTGTCGCAAGGCACCGAACGCGACGAGGCCGAAGAACTTCTCCGTCGATATGTCAGCGCCGCCCCGAACAATGCAGTCGGGCTGCATACCTTGGGCAAAATTCGCCAATCCAAAAACGACGATATTGAAGCCATCAACTGGTTCGAGAGAGCCATCGCGATCAGCGCGAGCGATCCGCCGACCTGGAACGACTTGGGCGCGTCGCTACAACGCAGTGGCCGTTTCCCGGAAGCGATCGCGGCGTTTTCCAAAGCAACCGGGCTCGCGCCGGCCTGGGCGCTGCCCGCCTACAACTTGGGCACCGTCTACTTCGACACAGAGCGGTTCGATCTGGCGGAAGCAGCTTATCGCCAGACGTTGGCATTGGATGATGGCTTTAGCGACGCCTATTCAATGTTGTCGGCAACGCTGGCGGAAGTTCACCGCCTAGACGAAGCCGAAGTCTACGCTCTGGAATACGCACGCCGCCTGCCTACGGTCGTGAGACCGTGCACGGGACCACGCGCGCTGGCCCGTGTGCTGCTGATCAGGGCACCGAGCTTGTGCAACATCAGAACCGATTTTATTTTCGATAACCGCCGCTACGACATCACTTACGCTTTTCTACCCGACGATAGTGAAGACGCGCGGGCGGCGTTCCTGGAAGCTCTTCCACCGTTCGACATCGTCTTCAACACTATTGCCGACCCCGACCGCGCCGGACCGTTCATGCAGGAAGCCCAAGCGCTGTGTGAAGGCATTGCGCAGCCGGTTCTGAATTCTCCCGGCGAAATATTCCAGCGTACGCGGCGCAATCTTTTGCCTGCGATACTCTCAGGCATTCCTCACGTGGCTATCCCCGTCACCCGCCGCGCGACCGTGCCAGATCTCACTGGGATCGCCGAAACCAGCACAGTCTTCGATCCACCGCTCCTGGTTCGCCCTTGCGGGTTTCACGGCGGAAAACATTTTGTGCGGATTGATCACGCAGAAGCTTTAAGCGCTTACCTGAAGGCTGCGCCGCATCCCGCTTACTATGTCACGCCCTATTGCGACTATCAGAACGAAGATGGGTATTTCCGCAAATACCGCTTCATCTTTGTTGATCGCCAAATCTACCCATATCATTTGGCCATCTCGAGAAACTGGCTGGTGCATTATTTCCGCACCGATATGGCCGCAAGCGCATGGATGCGCGCGGAGGAAGAGAAGTTTCTGGCCGATTATCGGCAAATATTCTCAGGGCCTCTAGATAACGCGCTTCAAGCCGTCGCCAAAGCTTTGGATCTCGATTACGCCGGCATCGATTGTTCGATTGCGCAGGACGGCAAGCTTTTGGTGTTTGAAGCCAATGCAGCCATGCTTGCCCATCTTAACGACCCGATTGAGACCTTTCCGTACAAGCACCTTTACGTGCCGCGCATCGCCCAGGCTATGGATCAGATGATCCGTGGGCATTTATGAATCGTAAAGCACGCCGCACCGCCGAGGCCCGCCCGCAAGCTATGGCATCGAGACTTAAAGCGGATCATCGCGCGCTATTGGCACAAGCGGCCATTAGCCTTAGCCGCGGTGATTACAATACGTCGGCCATAGCAGCGAAAGCGGTGCTTGCCGGCAATCCGCGTTCGGCCGAAGCCCATTATCTCCTCGGCAATAGTTACTTACTCATGGCGCAGGCAGACAAGGCGGCCGCTTGTTATCGCCAGGCCATTGCGCTTTTGCCAAGCTTAGCTGAGGCCCATAACAATCTTGGCAATGCCCTGACAGCTCTCGATTGCACCGACGAGGCCATTGCTGCCTTCCGTGCCGCCACTGCTACGCGCGAGACCTACACCGAGGCCCATTACAACCTCGGCAATCTATTTGAGAAACTTGGGCGAAATCAGGAGGCGGTAGCAGCGTACAGACACGCTCTCGCATTGAGACCCGCGTTTATCGAGTGCCTCAACAATCTGAGTACACTTTTCGTAAAATTAGGACAGCCCGCGGAAGCCGCGATCGTGAGCCGGCAAGCCATTACCGCAGGTCCGCGCGTCCGAGAGAGTCATTCTAATCTGGGCAACGCATTACGCGCTTGCGGGCAACAGAGCGAAGCGATCGCCGCTTATCGGCAGACGCTTACACTACGCCCCAATGATGCCGAGGCTTATATCGCCATCGGAAACATCCTCCAGGGCCAGGACAGGAACGATGAAGCCGACGCGCACTTCCGCCATGCCCAACGCTTACGGCCTTCGGGAAAATGGCCGGCGGCAAAACGCCGCCCCGATTTCTCTGTTCTTCTGCTAACGGCGCCGGGCACGGCCAATACGCCGATTGAATATCTTGTGAACCGCGCCCGTTACGACACTTACTTTGTCGGCCTTATGGCGGATACGACGCCTGATGCTGCATTACTGCGCGCTCATTGCGATGTCGTGGTCAATCTCATTTGCGACGCCGATCAATGCAAAGCGGTTCGGCCTTTGGCTGCCGACCTCGCGGTCCGTCTCGAACGTCCGGTCATCAATCATCCCGAAAAGATCTTAAGCACCGGACGGGAAATGATAGCTGCGCGTTTGAATGGCATAGCTTTCTGCCGTGTGCCCAAAACCGTGCGATTAGCTGGCACGGCGCTGACTGCGTCCACTCCGCCCGCAGCTCTGGCAGAGTTTACGTTGCCGTTTCTGATGCGCCGCAGCGGCGCCCATGGCGGCGATGACTTTGAAAAAATCGCCGACGAAGACGCCATTGCGCCCTTAGCGTCACGTCACCCAGATGCCGCCTATTATATTACCGAGTATGTAGACTACAGATCGCCCGATGGTTTCTATCGCAAATACCGTCTGATTTTTGTCGATGGACAATTTTTCCCCTACCATCTCGCCATTGCCGACCACTGGAAGGTGCATCATTTCCGCACCGATATGGCCAATCAGGCCTGGATGCGTGCGGAAGAAGAAGCCTTCCTTAGAAATCCGCACGCCGTTTTCAATGCCGGCCATATGGAAGCGTTGCGGACAATTCAGACGATCGTTGGGCTGGATTACTTCGGCATAGACTGCGCGCTGGATCAGAATGGCAACATGTTAGTTTTCGAAGTTAACGCCACCATGCTTGTTCACGGCGAGAGCGCTGTCTTCGCCTACAAAGAACCTTACGTCGCGCAAATCAAAAAAGCGTTCGACATCATGTTGGGAAAAGCTGCGAGTTTCATTTCGCGAAGCTGATTGAATCAAGCGGGGCTGGCGCGAGTTATGCGCAGGAACATCGGAAAAAGTGCGTCTTCTCAAGAGCAGTCTTCTCGCGATATCACGTCAGCCTCACGCGAACTGCCCAAGAGCGATATTTGATATGAGTGAGCAAGCGGCCAAACCGTTAGAGCGGGGTGATCTTGTCCCGTTCTATCTTGGCATCACCGGCATGGGGAAACTTTACTCCCTTGAAATGCAATCCGGCCGCGCGGCTGTGTTGCTTGTCGTCGGTTCTCTGAAGACGGCTCTAAACCATAATATCATCGCCGCCTTTGAAAAGCAGAGCGCGGAGTTCAAAGCTCTTGAGACAGATCTGATTGTCCTGACAACGGACTATCCGGACGGT
>CAITZE010000162.1 GCA_903896775.1 uncultured bacterium | reverse complement strand
TCTGAAGCTTGGGTGCCCTCTACTTCTGGAAAGCTAGTCGTGTGACTCACTAAAATTGTGCTGGAGCCCTTTTGTGTACCGGGCGCAGTACCAGTTGAATATTTATTATTCGGTGCAGGTATTTCCGGCTGCGTTGATAAAGTTAGAACACCGATAAATGGTAAGCTCATTAAAACTATTAAAGCTAAGGTCGGCACCATTTTCCAACGCGATTTATGCATACGGCTCTACTATTGCTTTGGATTTTCGAAAATCAATCCGGGCTCGCGAATCTCATCAACACAAGGCCCGAGACAATCAACACGGCGGCGGCCACGCGCGCGACATTTACCTGTTCACCCAGCACCGTGATGCCGACGACAAAAGCGCCGAAGGCGCCGATGCCAGTCCACACGGTGTAAGCAGTGCCGAGCGGTAGGGTCTTCATGGACAGCGACAAAAGGCCGAAGCTCGCGAACATGGCGACGAAGATGATCACGGTAGGTGTCACACGCGTGAATCCCTGCGATTGCTTCATGAAATAGGCCCAGACCACTTCCAGCACGCCTGCGACCGACAGCATGATCCAGGGCATCGGTTTAGCCGCGCCCGCGGTAAGACGGAACACCTTGGTCCGGGACCCACACGCCGTTTGGCAATGTGCCGGTCTGCCAGAACACATCGATGGGAATGCCGCCGCGCGGATACCAATAGCCGCCGATGCGCAGCCATTTGGGCTCAATAGCTTCGACTACACGCTTGGCGACGCCGACCGTGCAATCTTCGTGGAATGCGCCGTGATTGCGGAAGGAGGCGAGGAACAGTTTCAGCGACTTCGATTCCACAATGGTTTCATCGGGCACATAGTCGATGACCAGATGGGCGAAATCGGGCTGGCCGGTGACCGGGCACAGCGACGTGAATTCCGGGCAGGCGAAGCGGATCAGATAATCGGTGCCCTGGTGGGGGTTAGGCACGCTTTCCAGCACCGCCGCGTCGGGCGAGGCGGGCAGCGGCGAGGTCGAGCCAAGGCGCGTCAGGTTTTCGTATGAATCGGTCATGAACTATCCAGAAGGAATAAGGGGATGAACCACCATATCGCAATCTGCCCCTGGCTAACATCGCCTTGCCAGGCGTCCTGAGGCGTCTTACTTCATTGGCCTATGCCGGACTTTTCCCCGACCTCGGTTTCCAATAACGGTGACGATCCCGATCCCGTCACGTCGCCGTGCATTAGTGTGTGTACGGTCGATCCGGTGTCAAAGCTGTGCATCGGATGCCTGCGCACCCTCAAGGAAATCGGAGCGTGGCGTGTCATGACGCCTGACGAAAAGCGCGGCGTCGTTGCGGCCTGCGCCGAGCGCGCGAAATCCATTTCCCCGCGCGGCCGAGACGGCCAGCCGCTTGTACCCGCAGACTGAACACCAATTGTTACATTGCGAGTCTTGCGGGAACTTGCTGTTCACATCGTCGTTGAGTCTTCCAGAAAGGGCGGAATTCCGCCACGCCGATACCAGACTTTATATTTCCGGTGTTGGGGTCTACAATCGGTAGTAGACAAAGGGATGAGGACTCATGGGCGATATCGCAACGACAGTGACGCGCGGCGACGGCCTTCTTTCGGCTTCGCCGATAGCTTCCATTTCTATGCCGGCTATTTCTATACCGGTGGCCCGTGATCTCGCGGGCATTGTCACGCGCACGGTGACCGGCGCGCGTGCGGCAGGTCGCGACTACATGTCGCAAAGCCGCGCGGCGGCAACAGCCGTGCTGGCGGTGCGTCCCGATCTGTCTTTTGGGCAGGCGCTTGAAGCCGTGGAACGCTTGCGGGAAATCGCGGCTTAAGTTTTCCGCCTTTAGGCTTTCCGCTCAGCAATCATAAATAATCTACGCATCGTAAAGAGCACTTTGCCATCCGCGCGCGGCGGATAAAGCGTGGCTGCGATGTCCGTGTAATCGGCCAGGAACGCGGCTTTCTCGTTTTCATCCAAAGCTGTCAGATAAGGTACGAGCGCTGTGCCCGACACCCAGACCGTCACGGCGGCGGTGTCCTTCAAGACATGATGATAGGACGTCTCCCAGGTATCCACGCGCGCGGCCAAGGCGCACACCAGATCGTAGTAGTGCTGCGCAGGTGCTGGGTGCGGATGGTACTGCACATTGGCCAAGCGCTCGCGCCACGGCGAACGAGACAGCAGTTGTTTGATGATGGCGTGATAGGGAGCATCCGCCGTCGTCGGCATCTGCATCGCGAACACGCCGCCCGGTGCAACGGCGGCCATCAATCGCGGAAACAGCGTATCGTGATCGGGAACCCACTGCAGAGCTGCATTGGTGAACACCATTGCAGGCGGCACCTCAGGCTGCCAGGTTGCGATATCGCTGAGCTGCCAGGCGATATCGACACCGGCATAGCTTTGCTTGGCCTTGGCCAACATCTCGGCCGATGAGTCGGTGCCGATGACGGCGCGCGCGGGCCAGCGGTCTTTCAGTTGGCGGGTGAGATTTCCAGGTCCGCAACCAAGATCGTAAATCGCGCCGGGTATTTTGATATCCACATGCGCGAGCAAATCGGCGGCAGGCCGGGCGCGATAGCCGGCGAATTCAAGATAGGTGGCGGGATTCCATGTCGTCTTGGATGCGGTGCTCATCAAACGCCGGCTGCGGTTTAAGGAATGATGTAGTTGGTCTCTTCTTCTTCGTAATCGACGGGCGCAGGCGGCGCCGCGAAGACCGCGTTACTGCGTCCGCGTTCGATCGCGTCTTCCAAGCCTTGTTCGGCGCGGCGCAACAAATCGCCGGCCCAGCGGTCGCTGGTTTGCAGCTCGGTCGCGCCGATGCTGACGGTGAACTTCACCGGCTGGCCGTCGACCATGACCTCCAAGGCGGCCAAATCGCGGCACATGCGTTCGGCCAGCGTGAATGCGCCTTTGCCTTGGGTCTCGGGCAGTAGCGCCAGAAACCGCGACGGACTTAAGCGTCCGAAGCTGTCGCAATGGCGCATGACCACGACGCAATAACCGCTGAACACCTGCGCAACGGCGTGGGCGGTGGCGAGGCCGGCTTGGGCTTCCAGCGCGTCGTAACCGTCGATCTCGATCATCATGCAGGCGTAGGGTTCACGGTAACGCCGCGCGCGCGAGAACTCATTCTGCGCGAGCAAATTGATATGCGCCCGGTTGGAAACGCCGGTCAGGCCATCGGAGGTCGCACGGCGCGCCAACTCTGCCTCAGCATCGAAAGCGGCGCGGCGGCTGTGTTCAAAACTAAACGCGACGATCAGCGCGAGGGCAAAACCAGGCACGGAGTAGGGGATGGCTTCAATCACCCCAAAGCTTTCACTTCCATGCGGCAGATAAAACACTGCGCCGACAACGGCGACGAGGGCCGTGAGCGCAAGGCTGCCTAAGGTAGAGCGCAGTGTCGGCGCGGCGGTGACGACAAACAGCGCGAGCAGGCCGAACAGCAGCGCAAAGCGCATCACGTGGTCTTCGGGCACGTCGATGGCGCCGAGCACAATATGGGCGCCAAACACGGCGGCCAGCAGGAGCGGATTGAATTCCAGCAGCGGGCCCGGCGTGCGGGCATAGGTGAGGCCATAGGTCGCCAGCACGAAAGGCAGCAGGGCCAGCGAGGCCCCAGCAAACACGGGCGGCGAGCCAACGCGGAAGCTGACCCACAGGCAGGCCAAGGCATAAGCAGTTCCGCCGCACAGGATCAGCCAGCGCTGGCGTAGTTTTCCAGTGTTGGTCAGATGCCGACGATAAGCCGTAGCTTTTTCGCGATGAGGCACGAGCGTGTTGTCCCCGTTTATCCGCCCCACAGATACTCATGTGTCCCAAGGTTATGTGCCCTTGGCGGTCGTATGGCCGACATATTAAGGGATTGGGCGCGCGGCGCATATACGCCGTCTCACATATATAGAGCGGCCCTCATGGACCCTGTTCACAGATGTGTATCGGCGGGCTTTCCGGTGAACGCCGCCAAT
>CAITZE010000161.1 GCA_903896775.1 uncultured bacterium | reverse complement strand
CACCTTCCAGTCGATGAAGGTTTCGATATCGGGGTGATCGGCGTTGAGGATCACCATCTTGGCGGCGCGGCGTGTCGTACCGCCGGATTTCACGGCGCCCGCTGCGCGGTCGCCGATCTTCAGCCAGCTCATGAGGCCAGAGGACTCACCACCGCCCGACAGTTTTTCGCCTTCACCGCGCAGGCCCGAGAAATTGGTGCCGGTGCCCGAGCCATATTTGAACAGGCGCGCTTCACGCACCCACAAATCCATGATGCCGCCTTCGTTGACCAGATCGTCGGCGATGCCTTGAATGAAACAGGCGTGCGGTTGCGGGCGCTCGTAAGCGCTGCTGGCTGCTGTTAATTGGCCAGTGCGATAGTCCACATAGAAGTGGCCTTGTGACGGGCCATCGATGCCGTAGGCCCAATGCAGGCCGATGTTGAACCATTGCGGCGAATTGGGCGCGCCCATTTGGCTCGCGAGCATGAAACGCATTTCGTCGAAGTAAACGCGCGCATCGTTGTCGCTGTCGAAGAATCCGGCTTTCCAGCCCCAATAAGTCCATGTCCCGGCCAGGCGGTCGAAGACCTGGCGCGCATCGGTTTCGCCAACGATGCGTTCGCTCTCGGGCAGGTCGCGCAGTTCGGCGGTGGCGGCGGTCTTGCGCCACAGAAAATCGGGCACATCGTTTTCGGCGATGGGCATAAGTTTGGCCGGTACACCGGCGCGGCGGAAATATTTCTGGGCGAGGATATCGCACGCTACCTGCGACCATGCCGCCGGCACCATGACGGCGTCCTGGCGGAAGACGACCGAGCCATCTGGATTGCGTATCTCGCTGGCGAGCGCGCGGAATGCGATGCCGTCGTAAGGCGACTTGCCGTCAGTGGTGAAACGCCGCGAAACGCGCATGCCCCGGAACCCCGCCCCAACCTGACCAAAAACGACACCGCATGAGATGTGCCGAGGGCGAGACTCGCGAATACAAACCGCACCGGTCCCGCGCACTGGCGGGTCTCAGCTAACGGCTTGGTTTTCCAAGCTTTTTCCCCTCGGCCCTCATCTGCGTCCCTACATATAGAGGGTAGGGGCGGCAGAACCCCTAGATTACGGAAGGGGGACCTTAGGGGCAATATGTATTGTGTTACGAAGCCGGTTATCCACAAGGGATAGACGTGTATTGCCGACCTAGCACCCGCTAGGCGCGCCGCGCAGCAGTTCGTCCCACTTTTCGCCGTGGCGCTGGTAAATGGCGACGTCGGAGCTTTCGTAATAATCGGTCCGCGTCACCAGCTCCGGCACGCCGTCGCCGTCCACGTCGAACAGGTCGACGAGGTACTGCATTTCATAATTGGCCTCGCCGCCTTCGTGGAAGTGCTGGTAGGTGAGTTTTGACTCGCCGCCGCGCTGTTCCAGGACCAGGAAGACCGTCGCCGGTTCCACGACGCTGTCGGGATTGGGGTCTTCGGCCAGGAAACTGCCGGCAATGAACCGTTCCTTGCCGTCCGCGGACTCGTAAACTGTGAGGTGGAACGGTTTCATATTGTCGATGAGAGCCTTGCCGGTCTTATGGCTGACGAATGTCGCGCGTGCGGACTCCTGAAGGCTCGCGGTCTCCGCATCGCTTGGCGGGCGTTGTTTCAAGTTAAGCGTAGAAAACTTGCCGGCATTGATCGCCAGCGCGGATTCAATACCCGCGACCGCAGGCGCGTTGGGCGTGACTTCGGCGACAGTCGAAAAATAGGCGCAGCCATTAGTGTCGACGTCAGCTGATACCGTTGCCATGCCCACGGCCCGGCCGCCTTGAACGATGGCCAAGATCTTCTGCTTCGGGTAGACGCGCTTGATAAAATCCAGAAGCGTGCCTTCGTCATCGAACTCCGGCAGCTTCACGATGTGGCGGTCTTCCAGGATCGCGATGGGCTCGACGGTATGATGCCCCTCGCTGTTCGTTGTGTATTGGAAAAGCACCGATGGCGCGGGCGGCTCGGAGGCCCCAATGGTGACCGTACTCAAGAACAGCGCATTGCCGGCCACGAGGGAGTACAGGAGGCAGGACAGAATGCGTTTGGCGGCGCGTGTCATGGTTTTCCCTAACGACCTAACGAAGGGCGATATTTCCATATTTTTGGCCGTAAAATGAGGGAGAAATCGGCCTGAAAGCCGATTTATGGCCAAATAAATGGCTTCCGCCGGGTCTTTCCCCCGCTTTACCGGACCCCGGAATCTCGCCATAGTGCGGCCCAAGAGTAGGGCTATGACTTGGTCCGCCATCGACGCGTTACGGAGTTGATCTCAAATGAATTTCGGCACCTGGCTTCATACCAAACTGCACGGCGAACTGGTGGGCGAGGACGCTTACGGCAACGTCTATTACACGTCTAAGCGCATGCGCGGGACGCGTCACGAGCGTTGGGTGATCTACAAAGGCGAGCCGGAAGCTTCGAAAGTGCCGCCCGAATGGCATGCCTGGCTGCATCACACCACCGACGCGCCCCTCGAAGGTCCGGCGCGCGCGTGGTTGAAGCCGCATCAGCCCAACCTGACCGGCACGGCGCAAGCCTACTTGCCGCCCGGCGCCGATCAGCGCGGCGGTCATCGCGCCAAAGCGGCCGACGATTACCAGGCGTGGACGCCTGAGGGCTGAGTTAACCCCTGTGAATGCCCCACTCAGCGCTGACGTTGGTTTTGCAGAGGAAGCGAAGTCTCTGTCGAAAACGGAACGTCGCGAATATCTCGTCGGCGTTTTGGCGGCGGCATTTCTTGTCGCGGCGTTGATCCTCACAGCCATGGCCAACCGCGGTCACAAGGCCGCCGATACAGGTTTGTTCACACTCACCGCTTCGTTCCATCGCGCCGATGGCGTGCATGTCGGAAGCCCCGTGCGTGTCGCCGGCGTCAATATCGGCACAGTCACCAAAGCGGTGTTGGGCTCTGACGAGGAAGCGATCCTGACCTTCAGTTTGACCAAGCCCGTGCCGTTGCCCGACGACACTGCTGCCAAGATCGAAACCGACGGGTTTTTCGGCGGTAAGTATGTCGAGCTTATCCCCGGCGGCACCGAGGATATGCTGAAGTCCGGCGCGCATATGTCCTATACGCAAGATGCCGTGATTATCGAAGATCTTGTCGCCTTGATTATCCAGCGCGCCAAAGACGCCCACGCCAAGCCCGCTCCCAAAGAGCAAACGCCCAAAGAACAAAACCCATGAAACGTAATCCTATCGAAACTGTACTCGGTGCCGTGGTACTCGTGGTCGCCGCCATGTTTCTGCTGTTTGCCTATTCCATCGCCGATCTGAAAAAGGTCACGGGCTACGAAGTCAAAGCCACCTTCCTGAAGGTCGGCGGGCTCGAGCGCGGCAGCGATGTGCGTATCAGCGGTATCAACGTCGGCACCATCACGGGCCAGGCTTTGAACCCCGAGACTTTTCAGGCGCAGGTCGTGATGTCCATCGCGCCGAACGTACAGCTGCCGACCGACACCGAAGCCTCCATCGTCAGCGACGGCTTGCTCGGCGGTAAATACGTCAACCTCGTCCCGGGCCACGAAACCAACCGCATTGCCGCCGGTGGCGTGATCGCCAAGACACGCGACTATCAATCGCTGGAAGACCTCGTGGGTCAGATCATTTTCCTCGCCACCAATTCGGGCGACTCATCGGCGACATCGAAGTGAAGTTGGCGAAATGAAAATGAAAGCGCTCTTTCTCGGGCTTGCCCTGATCGGTTTCGGCGCGGCGAACGCGTTTGCCACCGATATCCCGATGGATACGATTGTGCTCGGCGGATTGGATAAGGTCGCGGCGCGCGTGAACACCGTGAGCGGTAAAGTCGGCTCGCCGATCGTTTTCGGAACGCTGGAGGTTGTGGCGCATACCTGCGTCACGCACCCGCCTGAAGAAACCCCTGAAAACGCGGCCTTCCTTGAAATCTTCCAGCTCACCGACGGCAAGGAAAAGCAGAAGGTTTTCAGCGGCTGGATGTTCGCGTCATCCCCGGCGCTCTCGGCGCTGGATCACCCGGTTTACGATATCTGGGTATTGCGCTGTGAAAGCAGCACGGCTTCCAAGTCGCGCTGAGACAGCGGCCCTTCAAAGCGGCCTTTTTGCGTCAACGCCTCGCTGAGTTGCGCGAGGTATTCCTGCTGACTGATCTCGATGGTGCCGAACTGCTTCAAGTGGTCGGTGATGAACTGCGTATCGAGCAGTGTAAATCCGCCCTGCTTGAGCAGGCCGACGAGGTGGGTCAGCGCCACCTTTGAAGCATCGGTCTCGCGGCTGAACATACTCTCGCCGAAAAATGCCGAGCCCATGGCGAGGCCGTAAAGCCCGCCGACAAGGACGTCGTCTTTCCAGACCTCGACACTGTGAGCAACACCTGCCTCATACAGTTCAGTGAAAAGCTGAATGATGCGGTCGTTGATCCAGGTGTCGGCGCGGGTTTCGGTCGCTTCCGCGCACCCGGCCATGACGCCAATGAAATCCTGATCGATGGTGACGGTGAAGCTGCCTTGGCGCAGGCGCTTGCGCAGCGAGCGCGGAAGGTGGAATGCGTCGAGCGGAAGCACGCCGCGCAATTTCGGCTGCACCCAGAACACATCGGTGTCGCCACGCGACTTCGCCATGGGGAAGTCGCCGTAAGCGTAGGCTTTGAGAAGAAGATCGGCTGTGATTTCGGTGGTCATGAGGCCACCGACTGGCCGGCTACTTCTTGTCGGCGCTGCTGTTGGCGATGAACTCTTCGAGCCAGCGGATGTCGTAATTGCCGTTGATGACCGCCGGTTCGTTGAGGATGGCCATATGCAAGGGGATCGACGTATCGATCCCGTCGATGACGTATTCGTGTAACGCCCTGCGCATGCGCATCACGCATTCTTCGCGGGTGCTCCCTTGCACGATCAGCTTGGCGATCAGGCTATCGTAGTGCGGCGGAATTCGGAAGCCCGAGAACAGACCTGAATCGACGCGTACACGGCGCCCGCCGGGGGCGTGGTAGCCGGTGATCAAACCCGGCGAAGGTGCAAAGGTACGCGGGTTCTCGGCATTGATGCGGCATTCCATGGCGCAGCCTTCGAAGGTGATGTCCTTCTGGGCAAAGCCTAATTCGAGTCCTGCGGCGACGCGGATCTGTTCGCGCACGAGGTCGAGGCCGGTGACCATCTCGGTCACGGGATGCTCCACCT
>CAITZE010000160.1 GCA_903896775.1 uncultured bacterium | reverse complement strand
TGCATCTCGGCATAAAACGCCGGCGGAAAAACTTCTTCCACCACCAGATGCGGGAACGGTTCCAGGCGCAGCGGTGTTTCCGTGATGCGGCGGATGGTGTGTTCTTTAGCGGCTGAAAACATACTCGCCGACGCCTTCAAAGAAGCCTTGTTTGCGCTGCGCACCTTGGAACTGCGCGGGATCGTGTTTGAACCCCAGCGACGCCAGGAAATCGATGATCCAAAGATGCTCCGGCAAATGGGAGTTGATCTCGATCAACAGCGAGCGCACCGCCGGATTCTGCAAGGTCTTCGCAGCCCCTCTGATGACCTTGTGCTCGAAGCCGTCGACATCGATCTTGATATAGCCCGGCACTTCCAGTGTGCCATTGCCGACCAGTTTGTCGATGGTCGCGGCATAACAGCCTTGGGCAAATGGAAATGTGTGCGGCTTCAGATGCGCGTTCACCGGCTCGGCGAAGCTGTGGCACGATCCGCCCACATCGGAGGCCGATATATAGATGCGATCGAACTTGTTCTCGTCCGATAAAGCCGCGCACCAGGCCGCCGAACGCGCGGTCAGGTCATTCAGCACCAGATTGCGACAGAGCACGGCATAGTTCTGTGCTTCGGGCTCGAAGGCATAGACTTTGGCG
This sequence comes from uncultured bacterium, assembly GCA_903896775.1. Taxonomy (GTDB): domain Bacteria; phylum Pseudomonadota; class Alphaproteobacteria; order Rhodospirillales; family Rhodospirillaceae; genus SHVO01. The sequence goes on along the minus strand of CAITZE010000160.1, from coordinate 8,164 downwards.
CGGCGCACAACGCCTGCGTAAATCGAGTACATGCCGACATTAGCGCCCACATCGAGCATCACCGTGTTGTAAGGCATACCGTCCAGCCAATCGATGGTGTCCGGTTCCTTGGTGGCCAGCGTCTGCACGCGCGTCAGGCAAATGCGGTTTGGCGTCAGGTAGCGCAAAACCTTGTCGCCCACCTGCACTGCAGCAACCGGGTTACTGTTTTCGTAAGCCTCTACGGCCTTGGCGAAATCGGCATTATCCATGTGTGAATCCTGTCATGGGCTTGTCCTATCAGAGGGATAAACGCATCCGCAAGGACAAGTCTGAGGCGGGGATTACATTCCTGCCAGACGCGGGTTTTTGCCCCGGTTTTGACGTGAGGCGGCGGCAGATTAACGCAGGAAGCAGGACGTTCGGTGCGTCCTAAACCCTGACAGAAGATGCCGAAGGACGCTTCCGAAAAGCCTTCTTCAACTGGCCTACTTAGCGAACCAAGTATCAGAATGTAACGTAACGGGAGATATAATATGAGCACGAAGCGCAAAGGTGGATTGGCCGCCGTCTTGATAGCCGGAAGCCTGGGTCTGGCAAGCGAAGCCCTGGTGACGATGATCTTGCCCGCGGCCGCCGCGGATACTTCGGCTTCTGCTCCCGAAGCCGCGCCCACCGACACCGCCACGCCCGACGGCACGCAGCACTTCCGCGATCGCCTCCGTGCGCACATGCAACAACACCGCGAACAGGCCGACCGCCACCTCACCGCCGACCAAGTGCGCGATATCGTCGCCGGACGCCTGGCCATGGCCGGGAACCCGAACCTCAAGGTCGGTAAGGTCGGCGCCAACGGCGACAACGTGGTCGCTGTTGAGATCGTGACTAAGACTGGCGCTGTGGTAACCACACGCGAAATCTCAACGAAGACCGGCGGCCCGGCCCGCATCGAGAAAATGCGTGAAGAGCGCCGCGCCGCTTTCGAGAAACGCCGCGAAGAACGCACCGCTGCTGCTGCCTCTGGCACACCCGATGCAAATGGTCCCGATGGCAAACCGCATCACCGTCCCGGTATGGGCGGCCCCGGTATGGGCGGCCCCGGTATGGGTCCGATGGCGATGCGCGGCGGCCCACTTGGCGGCCCATTCGGTGGCATGCAGGGCGGCCACGGCTGGAAGCATCATGGAGGCCGCGACGGTTCGGAGTTTGCGCTCGGCACCGAAGGCCCGCGCGATCTGAAGCTCACCACCGATCAAGCCAAGAAGCTGGCCGAAGCCCGCCTCATCACCCTCGGCAACGCGCACTTGAAAGTCGGTGCGGTGAAAGAAAAGGACGCCGATACGATCTCGGTTGATATCGTCGCCGCCGACAACTCGCTGGTCGTGCAGCGCGAGATCGACCGCCACAGCGGCCGCATGAAACACGAACACGCCCGCGGCTAGTCTTTAGAGCTTACGTTCTTCGAACAGCGGCGCGTTTCCTTCGGAAGACGCGCCGTTTTTCTTTGCTTCGTGCACAAAAGAACACGGCGGTCAGGTTGCCCTGGCCGCCGTGCTTTTTATCTCAGCCGTCCGTCTTAGTTACGGAACGGGTTTTCCGGGTGACGGTCGAGAGCGTTCGGCACGCCATCATGATCGTCGTCACGCCAGCCGGCGTTGTGCACGCGGGTGTGATAGACGTGGTTGTAATGGTCTGCAAAGCGGGTGCGGAATTCGCGGGCTTCGCGTTCATTGCGCCACTTGTGCCATTGATGCGAGTTATCCCAATAGCCATCGCGGTAGCCCATGCGCACCGCGCCGGTATCGAAGCTGAAAGCAAAGCCATCGGCGTAAGCCGGGGCCGAGGTCGCAACGGTGATCACGGAAACCGAAGCGAAGGTTCCGACGATCGCAGCCGCCATCAATAATTTCTTCATGACTGAAACTCCCTTTTAGTCAGTTAGTGAGAAGACAACGTAGCTGAAGCGAAAATGTTCTGTCGTTTAGCGTTTAGAATGTAACTGGACGAATAGAATTGAATGATCAGAGGGCAGGCTTAGGCATAGTTAATTGCGGTAAGAATGAGCGGGGAGAGCATCGAAGCGATTTGGGATCACGTCATGATCCTCGTCGATAAAGCGGTCGCGGAAGCGGTACTGAAAATCGCGGGCTTGGTATGCATCGCGCCACAGGTGCCACACGCCATAACGGTCGAAAAAACCGTCGCGATAAACGTGCTGCACATAGCCGGGCCCGACGACGAACAATGTCGCTTCGTTGGCCATGGCCGGCGTCGCCGCCGTCATCACGGGCGCAGCGGCAAAGGCGCCCAGCAAAACAGCGGTGATCAACGAGGAAGCCAGGGGGGACCTAAGGGCCTTTTTCACGTCGCGTTTCTCCTTCGGTGCCACAACTCTCACCAGATAAAACGAAGGCTAATGGAAGTTGTTGCACGCTGAAAAAAGGTCTTATCGAGGCAAACTTGGGCAAACAAAACCGTTTGGGGCCGATTACCGAGAGAGCATGAAGCGCGGCGGGTATCGCCGGTTGCAGGAAAAGCGGAATAAACCCGCACAGAGGTTGAACATTTTAAGGCCTTAATCTGTTGTTAACTTGGCGTCCTCTAGCGTGAGTGTCCACGCGCCGCAGAACGCCGCGCTGGCAGAGAAAGGATGCAGAATGGCTACGGATCAGAACAAATTACCGCCCAGCTCGGCCGCCGGGCTTCCCGCTGGACTTCAACCCGCTGGACTTCAACCCTCTGCACTTCAGGGCGACGACGGGCTTCCGCCGCTCGTGGTCACATCCTTCGACGATTTGAATTTCATGGTGATCGACGATAACGCCCCCGGCCTCGCGCTGATGGAGCGTTTGTTGAAAGCCGTTTCCGTGCGCGGCATCAGCACCGCCGACAACGCTTTCGCCGCCGTCAGCATGCTGGCGCGCCAGCGCGTCAAGACCGACTGCATTATCTGCGAACATAAACTCGAAGGCGGCCTCTCAGGCCTGGCCCTTCTGAAGCGCATCCGTGCGGGCCGTAACTCGGTGATCCCGCGCGATACACGCTTCATCCTCGCCACCGATCATCCGCAAGAGGATCTGGTGCAGACCGCCATCCGCCTGGATGTTACTGGCCTGCTCACCAAACCCACCAACGGCGCTGGTGTGCTAAAGGCGATTCATCTGGCAATGGGCCGCACGCCGCGCCTGAAGCCGGTCAGCGAATACGCCAAGGTCGTGCTGCCGGCTTAAGAGGCCGCTTCATCTAAAGCTTTCCGCGTCTACTGTGCCGCCGGCGATTGCGCCGATGGCACAGCGCTGTCCGCCTTCGCTGGCGGCGATGACGGCGTGATGTAGAGCTTGCGCTCTTTATAGGCGATGTAGACGTGCAAATGGCTGAGGATATTCATACCGATCAACATATCGGGCGGCTGCACAACATCTGATGAAAGATGGCTGCCGGTCTTAGTCGTTTGGGGCGCAAGATCGGGGCGAAGCGTCAAGATCGGGTTCTTGATGGTGACACCCGACAAATCCAGCATTTCAAACTGTTTTCGATGTTGAAATTTTCCGGGTGCGATTTCGCCGCCTTTTTGCACATCGGGTCCATCGAGATTTACCGCAAGAGCATTCACGGCAAACTTTTCGCTCAGACTGCTCGCGTTGAGCCCGTATCAAGGATTGCATCGAGTGATTTTCCGTTCAGCACCACGTCAAAAATAATATGATTTCCTTGATCCAAACGGAACGGCACGACGGCAATCGTCGGGGCGGGCCAATAAACAACCTTGCCGTCACAATGATCGTTCGACACCAGGGTGAACTTGTCCGCCGCAAAATCCAAATCCACATCGGCCTTGGTGAAAAACATTTCAGGCGTGAAAAGACCGTCGAAAATCAAATTGCCACTGCGGCCGGTCGTATCGTCGGGTTTTTTGCCGGCCGACTGCGCTTTTATTTCGGCGCTGGAAAGCATGGGAGCCATAACGGAAAATTCGATATTCTTCAGTTGCGCGCCACCGAACTCGACCAAGCCTACGGTCACCTGATCGCGCGAGCCCTTGCCCTGAAGGTTGATCATGTTCGTTGTGCCTTGGCGGCGCTTTAAATGAAGCTCGTCGACCACGGCTGATGTCAGCGATCTGACGCCGCCGCCGGTATCAAAGATGAGATGTGACGGTCTGCCATTGAGGGTGATGGGTAACGCCACATGACCGCTCGGCAGTTTCTCCATCTGAAGCGTGAGCATCGGCTTCAATGCGCATTTGTCGTCCGCAAACGCGCGCGGCGCGCTTAAAGCCGCGGCCATTGCTGCCGCAGCCAGCATCACTCTTATAGTGTGTGGCACCGTCCCCATAAGCCGCCCCTCCCGGAATCACAACTTATCACAACTATAGATTGCTTAATTTAATCCGTGCGCGTGCCCTATTCAATCGACACTTTGATGTCATTTGGCATGTCATTTAGCCGCATCAGCCGGGGCGTCTGTCGAAGTGATGTAGAGTTTGTGCTCCTGAAACGCGATGTAAACGTGCAGGTGAGACAGGATATCCATGCCCAGCAGCATTTCGGGCGACTGCTGGTTCGGCAATGCCACGCGCTTGGGTTCGGGCAGAACCACCAGCGTCGGATTGATGATACTGATGCCCTCGAAAGCCAAAGTCTTGAAGTCGAATGTGGTGGAGATTCTGTTCGGCTCATCAAGCGGCAGCCGCCGCAGCAAGTTCGGCGCTACAAAATCCCGCAAGCGTTTTTGAAACAACCGGCTCTTATCCGCTCCGGTATCCAGATAGACGGTCAGCGGTTTATCGTCCAACTTGCCTTCGAACACGATTTGATTGGCACCGTTGAGCGTAAACGGCACCACAGCCACAGCGGCGGCCGGCCATGACACCACCTGGCCGGGACAATGATCGTTGGACATCAGCGTGAAACGGCCAGCGGCGAAGTCCAAATCGAAGTCGGCGGTTTTAGAGAAGATCTCGGGCGCAAAAACGCCGTCGAAGAGTTCGGTGCCGCGACGCCCCGTCATATCGGGCAGATTGTCCGGAAGAAATATTCGCCGACTGCCGGCGCTGCCGCGTGCGGGAATGGTGAAGGGGGGCAAAAAGGCTGACGCGGGTGCAGGCGGCACAGAGGCCGGCATGACCGCAAACGCCATATCCTTGAAGTGCAGATCGCCGAAGTCGACCGCGCCTACCCGCACTTCATCGCGCGCCGTGTTGCCTTGCAGACTGCGCAGCTTCATCTTCGAAGGGTAACGCTTGAGGCGCAGCTCGTTCACCACCGCCGAGGTCAATGACGGCACGACGCCGCCAGTATCGAACAGCATCTGCGATGGCCGTCCGTCCAGCGTGATGGGCAGCGTGACGTGCCCACTGGGCAGGCGCTGCATTTGCAAGGTCATCAGGGAGTTCAGGGTACAAGCTTCTTCCGCAAAAGCTTGCCGCGCGATCAGCCCCGCGACGAGCGCCGCCGCCACACCGCGTAATACCGCCCTCATAAGCTACCGCACCACTTCATGCCCTCAATCTAAGCAGCGCGTTTTGGCCGTCAATGAACTTCCGCGTTACTTCGCGTCCGCCGCCGGCGCAGCAACCGTATTCGCGGCTTCCGTCGCCGGCTTGGCGGCCGGCGTGATGTAGAGCTTGCGTTCGCGGAACGAGATGTAGACGTGCAAGTGCCTCAGCACATTCATGCCGATCAGCATATCGGGCATCTGCACCATCGACGATTTCATATGCGAGCCGGTGGCGACTTCCGTCGGCATGGCGTCGGGCAACAGCTCCATGGCGGGATTGTTGATGGTCACGCCATCCAAATCGAGTGTTTTGAACCGGCGTAAGTAGACGTACTTGCCGGGCATCAGCTCGCCCAATTTTTCCACATCGGCGGCGTTCACATCGACATCGAATTGTTTTTGCGCGCGGCCGAGATCCAGGGTGCTGGTATTGGCGCCGGTATCGAGCGTCGCATGCACCGTCTTGCCGTCGAGCTTGGCGTCAAAGACGATGTGATTGCCATCATCCAATTGGAACGGAATGGTCGCGACAACCTCGGCCGGCCAATACACCACCTTGCCGGGGCAATGGTCGTTGGACACCAGCACAAAGCGGTTGGCGCCGAAATCGAGGTCGACATCGGCCTTGGTGTAGAACATTTCGGGCGTGAACAGACCGTCGTAAATCTCGCGGCCCTCACGCCCCGTGATGTCGGCTTGTTTCTCGCCGGTTTGTTTGGCGGCCTCGGCGCTCTTGCTGTCGCCGGCGACAAAACCGCCCATGACGAAGAACTCCATGTCTTTCAGCTGCGCGCCGCCAAAGCCGACGGACTTGACGATGACCTGATCGCGCGAGCTGCGCCCTTGCACGTTATAAAGCTCGATATTGCTTTGGCGGCGCTTCAGGCCAAGCTCGTCCACCACGGGCGAGGTCAACGCGCGCGCGACACCGCCGGTATCGAGAAGAAGGTGCGAAGGCCGGCCATCCAGCGTCATCGGCAAGGTCACGCGCCCGCTGGGCAAAGTCTGCATGTGCACCGAGACGATGGGTTTCAGGGCGCATTTATCTTCAGCGGCAAAGGCGGCTGGTGCCGCGCTCAAAGTCACTGAAAAGGCCGTCCATACGGCAGCCTGGCCGGCAGCGGCCTTGAATCGCTGAAACATCGTCATTCGCCTCGCGTATGATATGGGGCAGTTGTAAATTGCCAGAACGTAAGACCGGCTTGCGCGTTAACTGAGGATGGACAGCGGTTGGTTCAAGTCAAAAGTCCGGACGAATGCTAAGCGAATGACAAGCTGTCGGACATGTAACGTGCTAGATGCGAAAGCGGAGGACGAATGAGCGGTATTGGCGAACTTTCGAATGTTCACAGCGTGAAGTTCACACGGCTTCTGCCCGGCGCTATCGAAACGGTCTGGGCGCATCTCACCGAGCCTGCATTGCTTCCCGCATGGTTCGGCGACAACAGCCATATCGAGCCCCGCATCGGCGGCGCGGTGCGTTTGCTGAGCGGACATATTCGCGGGCTGGTCACGCAATGGCAGCCGCCAAAACACGGCAAGGCCAAGCTCGTCTACACCTGGAATGTCTTCGGGCCTGATGACGGCGCCGACGCGGTTTCGGCCTATCCGGAATCCTATCCCAGTTTTGAACTCGCGACGGAAGGCACCATTGTGCAGCTTACCTTCACGCACTTTCCGGTCCTGGACCGCTTCGTGGCCCAGAACGCCATGGGCTGGCACACCATGCTCGATATGCTGGATGCCGCGCTGAAAGGTGGGCCGGTCGAGGCACGCGGCGTTTATATGAAAAAGAATGCGGCTCTCTATGGCGTCGATCTCGACGCGCTCGCCCGCTGAGTTGGCGTGATAAGAGAGCCGCTTATATCAAAACACAAAGCAGTTAGAAGCTGTCGCCTTAGGCCAAGACGTTGACGCTGCCCGGCGTCGCCGGCGCGGACGGAACCTGGATCGGCGGCTGGAAAGTATGCTGCGGACCATAGGTGCCGTCGGAATTCTCCGTCGTATCGGATTCAGTCACCACCGCCGTCGAAGATGACGTGCTCGAGGATGAAGTGCCCGAGGATGAAGTACTAGACAACCCGCTTATGCCGTTTTGCAAAATCGCCGATGCGCTTTCTGGCGGGGCCGGAGACGCAGCGCTTGAAGACGCGGCGCTGGAAGCCAAAGCGCTGGCGGCCGCTGGACTTAAGGATACCGAATCAGATTCAGTTTCAGAATCTGACTCTGAATCAGAATCCGTATCCGACGCCGCTGCGGCTGCGGCTACTTGTGCGCTTGGGGGTGCAGAGGCAGACGCTGTCGCAGAGGAAGACAAGACGGAAGACGGTGGAACGATGGAGCTTGTGCTCGAGATTGCAGATACCATGGCAATATCCTTTCTGGATGCATGATCGTCGCGTGACGATGAACGACGTCATTATGCCAAGAGCGCGCAGCGAAAGAACTTGTATTTACGCAAACTCATTGCAAATTCATTGTCATCTTTGATGGAAACGTGATGCATAACTTTTTTGAATTTCAAGCTTTCGCAAACCTCTCTGATGATCTGCAAAACATCCGATGAGCAGCATCGCCGCACGCGAACGATGATCCCTTCCAAAATCGCCGCGCGCACGCACGCTTTATCACGTTGATTTCAACGCTTTGCAGCGATAGTTCCAGAACTGTCACATTTCTTACAACG
>CAITZE010000159.1 GCA_903896775.1 uncultured bacterium | reverse complement strand
GCTGCTCGGCGCGGGCTGCGTTCTCTACACCGTGGGTGTCATGGCGTTCGTCTGGAACGGGCTGCATTATCAGCTGGCTATATGGCACAGCTTCGTTCTGGCCGCCGCTCTGTGTCACTTCGCCTGTATCGTCGGCTATGCGACAGGGCCGACAGTCTTGAGCAAGGCCAGCAGCGCCTGTAATTTACAGCCCCTCCCTCTGCGCCTTTCATAACCGGGCGCGAGACAGCGCGGCTTACGAAAGGTGCGACATCATGGAATACCGGCGTCTTGGACATTCGGGCCTGCGCATGCCCGTTCTCAGCTTCGGCACAGCCACCTTCGGCGGCGGCAACGATTTCTTCAAAGCCTGGGGCGCGACCGGCGCGCAAGGCGCCGCCCGTCTGGTTGACGTCTGTCTTGATCATGGCGTGTCGCTGTTCGACAGTGCCGATGTTTATTCGGACGGCCTCGCTGAAGAAATCCTGGGCGGCGCCATCAAGGGCAAACGCGGGCGCGTGATGATCTCGACCAAAGCGACCTTTGCCTCCGGTGATGGCCCCAACGATTACGGCTCCTCGCGTTCGCACCTCACCGACGCCGTCGATAAAGCCTTGAAGCGCCTCGGCACCGATTACATCGATTTGTTTCAATTGCACGGCCAGGATTACAACACGCCCGTCGAGGAAACCTTGCACACGCTCGATCGTCTCGTGCGCATCGGCAAGATCCGCTACATCGGCGGCTCCAACTTCTCCGGCTGGCATCTGATGAAGTCCTTGGCCGCGGCGGATCGCTATGGCTATCCGCGCCATGTGGGCCATCAGATTTATTATTCTCTGCTGAATCGCGATTACGAATGGGAGCTGATGCCGCTGGGCGTCGATCAGGGCGTCGGCGCGTTAGTCTGGAGCCCCTTAGGTTGGGGCAAGTTGACCGGTAAAATCCGCCGTGGCCAGCCGGCCAAGCCTGGCACCCGCGCTCATGACATCGCCGGCACCGGACCGCATTTCGAGGAAGAGCGCTTGTTCCAAATTATCGACGCGCTCGATGCTGTCGGCAAAGAGACCGGCAAGACCGTTCCCCAAATCGCGCTGAATTGGCTGCTGCAGCGCCCCACCGTCGCCAATGTCATCATCGGCGCGCGGGACGAGAAACAGCTGATCGATAATATCGGGGCCGTAGGCTGGACGCTGACGCCGGCCCAGATGACGAAGCTGGATGCCGCCAGCGCCACACCGCCGGCGTATCCGGTCTGGCATCAGCGCGACTTCCCAATGCTCAACGAGCGCGCGCCGATCCCCTACACAAACACCTGAAAAGCAAAAAGCGCGGCGATGTTTCACGCCGCGCTTTCAAGCTTCTTTGTGTAAAGCCGTTCTAGTCGAACAACTTGGCGAACTTGCGGGCTTTGCGCTTTTTCCAAGCGCCACGATGATAAGCATCGGAGCCGATCAGCGGGATAACGCTGGAGGCTTCGGCGAAGACCATCTGTTCATAGGTCGTATCGACTTTACCCCAAGAATTGGCTTCCTTGAGGGTCGAGGACGAGCACGCGCCATCGCGCACATCGGCGATGGTGATCTGGATCGCATACTTATGCATTTCCGCATCGACGCCCAGGATCTCGGCGCAGACCACGGTATCCTGCACGAAGTTCTTAGGCACGCCACCGCCGATCATCAGGAGGCCGGTGGAGCCCGCCTTGATCTTGATGTCGGTGAGTTCGCGGAAGTCGGCAATGGAATCGATGGTCATGTGCGATTTCGGATGGCGTTTCTGATGCAGCACCAGACCAAAGCCGGCCGATGAGTCGGTGAACGCCGGGCAGAAGATCGGCACGTCCATATCGAAGCACGTCTCGACCAGCGATTCCTTCTTGCGGTTCTTACGGGTCTTCAGCCAGCGGCCCATTTCCTTGATGAAAGCGCGTGAAGAATAAGCGCGCGGCTCCAGGCTGTCGGCGATTTCGCCGATGACCTTG
>CAITZE010000158.1 GCA_903896775.1 uncultured bacterium | reverse complement strand
TCGGGCGGTTGTGCTGCTTCCGGCGCCGGCAAAGGCTGGCGCGGCAATGGGATCGTGAATTCTTCGGTCCCCATTTTAGGGATTTTTGTCGTTAGCGGGCAGTGGGTCGAGCGATTGGCACTGCTCGTTGGGCGAATGATGTGGCTGATGACTTTCTCTGTGCCCGTGAAATAGGTGCAGGTCAGGTGTGCCAGGTTTTCGCTGGTGGTCTCGTCGTCGGTGATGCCGCCGATCAGGATTGCGTAGCCGGCCTGGTAAGCACTGTATCCGCCCATGATAAGGACCACTAAGGCCAGCAAGACGACTTTGCGAATGAGCGCTCTGACCATTCTGCGGTTACGAGCTTGTGGGGTTTCCCGCTCGAATACTTTTTCGATCACGTTCGTGTGTCCTTCTCTGCGGCACTATCGCGGCGATTGCGGCGGCATTAAACTATAAGTCGCGTTTCGTTGCATCGCTAAATCAACACCGCTTGATCTGGGGAAGGCCACATGACGATATATATAATGACTCGACGCCTGATGCCGGCCTTGGTTGTGGCCGCTGCGTTGATCGGTATCGGTTTGCCTGCCGTGGCTGAGGATGATGCGGTGAAGGCCGCATTGGAAGCGGCATCGGAAACAGCGGCGGTGTCTTACAAAACTACACTGCTCGCCGATCCCAATACACCGGTTCTGGGCAATCCCAACGGCGACGTGGTGATCGTGAAGTTCTTCGATTACCAATGCCCCTATTGCAAGGCAGTTGAGCCCAAGCTCGAAAAGCTGATCGAAGACGACAAGGGCGTGAAAATTGTCGTCAAGGAATTTCCCATCCTCGGGCCTGCATCGGTAGTTGCTTCGAAAGCTGCGCTGGCTTCCGTGCGCCAGGGCAAGTACGCAGCCTTTCATCACGCGCTGATGACCTATCGCGGGCAGCTGACGGATGAAGTGATTTTTACCGCGGCGAAGAGTGTCGGTCTCGACATCGATAAACTGCGCAAGGACATGATCTCGCCGGAAGTGGCCGATCAGTTGCTGGCGAACTTCAATCTCGCGCGCGCGCTGAAAGTTTCGGTGACGCCGGGCTATTTCATCGGCACGCACGAATTATCCGGTGTGTCGGCCAAGACGTCTTCGGGGGCAATTGATTTCCCAGCTGAAGTCGCAGCAGCGCGCGCTCATAAAAGTTAGCGGATTTTTTCAACGCGATAGCTCTCGCGTTTTGCAACCCAGTTACAAAGTGCCACGATTAAGTCTCTTTTCGACGCGCAACACCGCCGGTGCTGTTGCGTTGTATCTGCGTATGTAAGTCCGTACGTAGTGAAAAGGAGACTTTCGATGAAAAACATTTACAGCAAGACGGTACGTGTCGGCCTGATTGCCACGGTCCTGGCAACTTCGGCTTTGGCCTTGAGCGCCTGCGGCGACGGTTATTCGCACACCCGTGTCAGCTATACCGAACGTACCCATGAATACGTCCCGGCGCGGGACGAAGATCGCGACGGCGTTCCCAATCGCTATGATCACGACCGGGATGGCGACGGCGTGCCGAACCGCTTCGACGATCACCCGAATAATCCTTATCGCCAATAGTATTTACGGCGATTTGGGTAAACAGCCCGCTCCTTGAGAGCGGGCTGTTTTTTATTGCCCACTTTTTATTGCCTGGTTGTGGGCTGATATTGCTATCTTCAGGCCATGCCGGCCACCTCCGCCAACGACATTTTCCAAGAAGGCTTTGCGTTGCATAAGCAGCGCCGCGCCGCTGAGGCCGTGGCGCATTATGATGAAGCCTTACGCCTCGATCCGCGCCATCTCGATGCGACTTACTTGCGCGGCATGGCCTTATTCGAGTTGGGCCACATTGAGGCCGCTGCCGATGCTTTGCGTGCGGCGCTGGCTTTGAAGCCCGGTTATGCACCGGCTCATAACGGCATGGGGCTTGTGCTCTATCGTTTTGGGCAGCCTGTTTCCGCATTGGAAAGCTACGACGCCGCCGTTCGCAACGATCCAACATTCGCCGCGACCTATGTGAACCGCGCGCTGGTGCTGCGGGATTTGGGACGGCTCGAGGACTCGCTTGCGGATTTGGATAAAGCCGTCGCGCTTCAGCCCAACAATGTAAATGCCCACGGCAATCGCGGTTCTGTGCTGACGGAATTGAAGCAACCTGCCGCCGCGGTGGCGAGCCTGACTCGCGCATTGGAACTCAATCCGGCTTTTCCCTTTCTGCCGGGTATTCGCCTGCTCAATAAAATGTATATCTGCGATTGGCGCGACTTCGACCGCGAGCTTGCCGATTTGCTGGCGAAAGTCGCGCGCGGTGAGCCCGTCACACCAACCTGGCCGCTGATTGCGCTGTCCGATGCCGCTGCGCCGCAACGCACCGCTGCCGAAAGTTGGACGGCGATGAAGTGCCCGGAAAACCCAGTGCTGGGAGCGCCCGCGCGCTATCCCCAGCATACGCGCCTCAAGATCGGCTATTACTCCGCTGACTTTCATCGCCATGCCACAGCCTACTTGATGGCCGAGCTGTTCGAACGCCACGACCGCGCCAAATTCGAAGTGATCGCTTTTTCGTTCGGGCCGCGTACCGATGACGATATGCAGCAGCGTATCATGGCGGCCTGCGATCAATTCATCGATGTCACCGCCCATAGCGACCGCGAGATCGCCGCTCTTTCGCGCGAGGTGAAAATCGATATCGCCGTGGATCTGAAAGGCTTCAGTGTCGGCAACCGTGTCGGCATTTTTGCCCACCGCGCCGCTGCTGTTCAAGTAGCCTATCTCGGTTACCCCTGCACAATGGGGGCTTCTTATATCGACTACCTCATCGCCGATGAGGTGATTATTCCCGAAGCCTCGCGCCGCTTTTATACCGAAAAAGTCGTCACGCTTCCCAACAGTTATCAGGTCAACGACCGCCAGCGCAAAGTCGCCGATGTGGAATTTCCGCGCGCCGAACTGAACTTGCCGGGCGAAGGATTTATCTTCTGCTGCTTCAATAGCACTTATAAAATCACGCCGGCACTCTTCGATGTCTGGATGCGAATTCTGAAAGCCGTGGATGGCAGTGTGTTGTGGCTGCTGGACGACAACACAACCGCTGTTGCTAACTTGCGCCGCGAAGCCCAACAGCGCGGCGTCGATGCCACGCGTTTGATCTTCGCCCCGCGCATGGCGCCGGAAGATCATCTCGCCCGTCAACGTGCAGCCGATTTGTTTCTCGATACGCTGCCTTGCAATGCGCACACCACGGCCAGTGATGCCTTGTGGGTTGGGCTGCCGGTGCTCACTTGTCCCGGTGAGAGCTTCACCTCGCGCGTAGCGGCGAGTTTGGTCATGGCGATGGATTTGCCAGAATTGGTTGCGCCGGATTTGTCGGCCTATGAAACGCTGGCCGTGACGCTCGCGAAAGACCCCGCACGCCTTGAAGCCTTGCGGCAGAAACTGATCCGCAACCGCGCGACCTCGCCGCTGTTCGATACGGATCTGTTCGCCCGCAATCTTGAAGCCGCCTATTTCGAAATGCTGGCGTGATCCTGGCAAATTTCAACTTGAATGCCGGCGAAGGTCGCGGTTTTCAGTACTGACATCACGTCTCCGTTGCCGCCGTTCAAGACGATATAAACAATCTGACGTGCATCGGCAGCGCAGGCATCCAGTTGGGCTTTGGCCTCGGCGACGATTTTGGTGAACTTGCCGGCCAGAAACACTGACGGCTCTTCGTCCCGCATATTGAGAGTTTTGACTTCGCAGATCACGGCGCGGCCGTTCAATGTCGCGCGAAGGTCGGGCGTTTTGCGGTCATAGCTGGCCGTCACGAAGGCGATCTCGGTGCATCCCAATGACGCGAGATAACGGTAACCTTTGGCCTCGTTCAGAAGATGAAACAGCGGTTCCAGATGGCGCGGGCTCATGCGGGCGGAGCATTGCGCCGCAGCACTTTTTAATGCGCTCCAGGCGGCCTCGTCCAAAACCGCTAAATCCTCGGCATAGCCCTCAAACCGGGCGGCGAGATCGCTTGAGCGCAAAAGTTTGGCGGTGTGAAAGGCCGCACCGCGTTTGGCCGCAGCGCGTAAGGCTGCAAGAAGGTCGCGGACGCGATCAGATAATGTGGTCGAGGCGGTTTCCGTCGGTCCCATGCGAAACTTTATAACCAATTCGGGCAGGTTTTATCAGCCGATTAATGTCCGCATCATTCGTCTCTGCGTGCGTTCCCGTTGTCCTTGGTATATGCATCGGCGGGCTCGCCCGGAAATGTACCACAGCCAAACATGACGATGACGACGCAACAGGAGACAGGGCTAACCGCAAAGGCGCGCGGCATTCTGGCCAGCGCATGGCGCTATTTGCATCTCACATCGCGCCGGTCGCGGCGGCGGCTGACCTTTATCGCGGGCGGTGTGGTCGTCGGAGCGGCGGCCGTATCCTTCGCCGCCCTGTCGGACGCTGCTCAGGGCGCATTCCAGAGTTTTGTGAGCCGGTGGCCATGGGCTCCATTGATCGCAACGCCGCTCGGGTTTGCCGCCATTGCTTTCATCACGCGCCGCTTTGTGCCGCAGGCGCGGGGCAGCGGCATCCCGCAGGTGATTGCAGCGCGCAAAATCAAGAACACCAAACTCGGCAGCGATCTTGTTTCGATCCGCGTTGCTGTCGGCAAGATCATCCTGACCGTGCTGGGTCTTTTGTGCGGCGCGTCCACGGGCCGCGAAGGCCCGACCGTGCAGATTGGCGCGGCCATTATGGCGCGTGTGGGGACGCTAACGCGCATTCAACGCTCCGGACTGCTTTTGGCTGGCGCCTGCGCTGGCGTTGCGGCGGCCTTCAACACGCCGCTTGCGGGCATTGTCTTCGGCATTGAGGAAATGAGCCAATCTTTCGAGCGCCGCACCAGCGGCCTGACGATGGCGACGGTGATTGTCGCGGGCATCACCTCGCTCGCGGTTCTTGGCAACTACACCTATTTCGGAACGCCTTCGGTGAAACTGCCGGGAATGGCGGACTGGTATATCGTGCCGGTCTGCGGCGTGATCGGCGGTGCGGCCGGCGGCGTGTTTTCACGCACCGTGATTGCTTTTGTGCGCGGCTTGCCGGGGCGAGCGGGTAGGCTCATCGGCGCTTATCCTGTTATTTTTGCCGCGCTGTGTGGCCTTGTCGTTGCCCTCTGCGGATACTTCTCGGACAATTCCGCCTATGGCACGGGCTACGCCCAGGCGCGCGGTCTTTTGGACGGAAGCGCCGCTGTTCCCGCCAGCTTCGGTATCGTGAAAATATGCGCCACCATCGCCTCGGCGGCGAGTGGCATTCCCGGCGGGATTTTCTCGCCGTCGCTAGCCATCGGTGCAGGGATCGGCTCGAATATCGGGGCGTTATTTCCCAACGCCGATCCGGCGGCGCTCTTTCTTCTCGGCATGGTGGCGTATCTCACTGGCGTGGTCCAAGCGCCCATCACCGCCTTTGTCATTGTCTCGGAAATGGCGGACGCCAACGGCCTGATCATTCCACTGATGGCGGCGGCGCTGATCGCCCATACGATTTCGCGGCTGATCTGCGCCAAAGGCATTTACCATGCGCTGGCGGAGGGCATTCTCGCGGGTGCTGCCGCGCGTCAACCGGCAGATGGCTTACGTATTTGAATCGGTTCCATAAACCGATTAATATCAACCACATCCCGTCTGCGCGTGCTTTCAAGCTTTCCGTAGTATATGGATCAGATAAGCCGGTGAGCGGCCTTGCGGCGGCGCGGGCGTAACAGAGGCTTTGATGTCGACCGATCGTATCTATCTCTATGACTCGACCTTGCGCGACGGCGCCCAAACCCAGGGCGTCGATTTCGGCGTTGCCGATAAGATCGCCATCGCAGAAGCCCTCGATCACCTCGGTATCGACTATATCGAAGGCGGCTGGCCAGGCGCCAACCCCACCGACGATGCCTTTTTCGCCGCTGCTCCCAAACTCGCCAAGGCCAAGCTGACCGCCTTCGGCATGACACGCCGCCCCGGTCACAGCGCCGGCAACGATCTCGGTCTGGCCGCGCTGTTGTCGGCGCCCGTACGCGCGGTGTGCATGGTCGGCAAGACCTGGGACTTTCACGTGCAGGCCGCGCTCGGCATCACAGAGAGCGAAAACATCGACATGATTTCCGGCAGCATTGCCGAAGCCGCCAAGCGCAAAGACGAAGTGATGTTCGATGCCGAACATTTCTTTGACGGCTACCGCGCCAATCCGACGTACGCCCTGGACTGCATCAAAGCCGCACATCAGGCCGGCGCGCGCTGGGTGGTGCTGTGCGACACCAACGGCGGCACGCTGCCTCACGACATTGAACGCATTGTCGGCGAAGTGAACAAGGTTGTGCCCGGCACGCATCTTGGCATTCACTGTCATAACGATACCGAAAACGCCGTTGCCAATTCGCTGGCGGCGGTGCGTGCAGGCGCGCGCCAGATCCAGGGCACGCTGAATGGCCTCGGTGAGCGTTGCGGCAATGCCAATTTGATTTCGATCATTCCCAGTCTGATGCTGAAGATGAATCTGAAAACCGGCATCACTGAAGACCAACTCGCTTCACTGACGCCGGTTTCGCGGCTGTTGGATGAGCGCCTCAACCGCGCGTCAAACCGCGGCGCGGCTTATGTCGGCGAGAACGCCTTCGCGCATAAGGGCGGCTTGCATGTCTCGGCGGTAGAGAAAGACCCGCGCACCTATGAACATGTGCCGCCCGAGAAAGTCGGCAACCGCCGCCATATCGTGGTGTCGGACCAAGCGGGCCGTTCCAATATCATCGCGCGCTTCCGCGAGATCGGCCTCGATATTGCACCGAACCATCCAAAACTCACGCGCCTGATCGAAGAAGTGAAAACGCGCGAGCACGACGGCTATTCCTACGACAGCGCAGATGCGAGTTTCGAGCTTCTCGCGCGGCGTATGCTGGACACGGTGCCCGAATACTTTACGCTCCATTCCTTCCGCGTCATCGACGAACGCCGCTTCAACGCCAAAGGCCAACTCATCACCCAGTCCGAAGCCACGGTGAAGATGACCGTCAAACAGCACCGCTCGCTGACGGTCGGCGAAGGGGCTGGCCCGATCGATGCACTGGACCGTGCGCTGCGCGAAGCGCTGCTGCCGGAGTATCCAAGCCTCGCGACCATTCGGCTGGTGGACTACAAAGTGCGCATCATCACACCCGAGGCCGGCACCAAGGCGGTGACGCGCGTGATGATCGAAAGCGCCGACGGGGCAGGGCGGCGCTGGTCCTCCATCGGCGTCTCGGCCAATATCATCGATGCGTCTTATAATGCGCTGCACGACAGCCTGACCTGGTTCCTGTTCCAAGAGGAACAAATGGGCAAGGAAAAGGCCGCGGAATAAGCGGTTTTACGCTGTCACCGCCCGCTGAAAAAATGCGCGCCGCAGCACCCCAAAAGCAGCCAGCGCACATAGCTGAGCGACCACAAACATCGGCGCGTCGATGGGACGGATGCCTGCGAAGGTATCGGTGAACGCGCGCGCAATTGTCACGGCTGGATTCGCGAAAGACGTTGAAGCCGTGAACCAGTATGCGCCGCCAATATAAGCGGCGACCGCGGCAGCGGCTATGGGCGTCTCGTACTTCGCGCAACCCCAAATCACACCCAGCAGCCCGATGGTGGCGACGAGCTCCGCCAACCACTGAGCAGACCCAGTGCGCGCATGTGAGCCGATTTCCAGGATCGGAACATCGAACATCCCATGCGCGATCCATGTGCCGATCAGCGCACCAATGATCTGTGCGCCGATGTAGATAGGCGCGCGTTTCCATTCAAAGCTGCCCGACAACGCAGCGGCGAGGGTAACGACCGGGTTCATATGTGCGCCCGACACAGGCCCAAGCGTCACAATGATCGCAAACAAAGCAGCGCTCGTCGCCAGGGCATTGGCGAGCAGCGCGAGGCCCATGTTGCCGCCGCATAGCCGTTCCGCCGCGATGCCCGATCCAACAACCGCGATCAGCAGGAAGGCCGTCGCCACCATCTCGGCGAACGCGGCAACGCGAAGGGGATGCCGGACTTGCGTCACAAAATCGCACCGGCGGTCAGCTTTCCGGCATCGGCGGCCATTTGCTGAAGGTCTTTGCGGTTCAATTTCTTGAATTGAAAGGTCAGGAAAAAGCGCACGCGCGTTTCCAAAACACGGAATGTTTCGCGGAAGGCCGCCGCTTGCTCGGCGGGCGTGCCCCTGACAGCTGCGGGATCAGGCAAGCCCCAGTGCGCGGTGATGGGGTGGCCGGGCCAGATCGGGCACATTTCGCCGGCGGCCTGATCGCAGACCGTGAAGATGTAATCCATCGTCGGCGCGCCGGGGGCGGCGAAGTCGTCCCAGCTTTTGCTGCGCAGGTCCGCCGTCGGCAGGCCGAACTGTTCAATCAGGCGCAGCGCTATGGGATGAACCTCGCCTTTGGGAAAGCTCCCGGCGCTAAAGCCTCTGAAAAGACCTTTGCCCCAATGGCTGACAAGGGCCTCGGCCAAAATGCTGCGGGCCGAATTGCCCGTGCAAAGAAAGAGAACATTGCTGATTTGCTCAGGGCTGATGTGCTCAGGGCTGATGTGCTTAGTCATGGGCCACCTTCAATTTAGGCCGTTTTGACTTTGCATTTTTGCTCACCGCCTTCTGCGCGGGTTTGCAAACCGGCGGGCAAGGTTCGCCGCCGCAGCAATTCTCGGTGAGATAGGCGACAAGGCCGTTCATGCGGTCGAAGTCCGCCGTCTGGATCAATTGACGTCCCTCGCGTCGGGCACTTACGAGGCCGGCGTGGTGGAGCTGGGCGAGATGAAACGACAGTGTTGCGCCCGGTATTTCAAGTTTGGTGCCGATCTCGCCGACCGTAAGGCCGGACGGTCCCGCTTTCACAAGCAGCCGGAAAATCTCAAGTCGGGCTTCGTGCGCCAGGGCAGACAAAGCCATCACATGCGTCATTATTTCCATATATCTAGTAAAGTAGAATTATCTGCGAAGTCAAGGTGGTCGGTGACGGCCCTTCAATTGTGGCGGGTTTCATAACCCACCCGCCTCTTTTCCATCGGCTTTTATGACGTATTTTCAGGGCTTTAGCAGGAGACCGGCTAACATCGCTAGATTTGGCTCATATTGCGCCGTGAATGTGTTGACGCCCTTATCCTCAGTCCTCTAAGTAGCTGTCCGCCAGAAAATTTCCGCAGGAAAGGCGACATGCCGTCGTCTGTGTTTTGGGCTGAACGGGGCAAATTTTGCGACAGAATATCTTGAAAGCTGTGGGGACCGTGATCAAAGCCAAACACTATAAGCGCGCGCTCCAATGTAGCGCTGCCTTTGCGGCTGTCTCCCTGCTGGCGGCGCCTGCTTTTGCTGGTAATGCGACCATTTCGACCACGCAAACCACGCCGGTCACGACCTCCAAAGCGGATGGCGTGAGTCCAGGCGATGTCACGATCACCGCATCTGGCGGCGTATCGCTGACCAGCGGCACCGATGTAACGGTCAACAGCAGTAATAATGTGACCAACAACGGCACGATTCAGAACTCCGCCGAGCAAAATGCGACGGGCATTTTGGTGTCCACCACCGGCGATCTGACCGGCAATATCACCAACAACGGCGCGATCAACATTCCGGGCCCGGCTGGGACCAGCCCGCTGGCCGCGACGCCGGTCTTCAATACCGGTATTCTTGTGACAGGTCCGGGCACGCTTCACGGCTCGATCGTCGAAGGCACCGGCAGCACATTGACCGTCGGCGGCAACACCACAAGCTCGATCTCCATCTTTGGTAAATTGGACGGCTCGTTCTCCAATGCCGGTACGATCACCAACACCGGCGATAGCTCCTTTGGCGTGCAAATCACCGCGCCGATCACGGGCTCCTTCACCAATACCGGCACCATTACCGCCGGCGGGCAGATGTCGGTCGGCGTCTATGCCGGCGGCAATATCACCGGCGCGATTGTCAACTCAGGCAGCATCACCAGTGGCGCCAATCAGACCACCAACTCGCTCGGCAACACCATCGATGCGCGCGATGGCGCGCCAGGTCTGTGGGTTGCGGCTAACGCCGCCGGGATTTTTCTGGATGGCGACGGCATCACTCAAGCCAATGAAGCGTCGGGTGCTCCTGCGGGTTCGACGCCCGATTCAAACCTGACGACCATCGGCGGCGCCGCAGCACTTTACATCGGCACCGGCGGGCCCAGCACCCCGCAAGACATCACCATCGGCACGCTCGCCAGCGACCCCAGCGGGTCCAGTATTCTTCTGCGCGGCAATATCACTTCGAGCAGCGCTACCGCCGGTTCGACGGTGGGCGCGGTTTACATCACCGGCTCGACGATCAATAGCACCAACTATCACGTGATATTTACGGGCCCGATCCAGAACCAGGGCGGCGATATCATTGCGACCAGCATCGATGCGCCGGCTGCCACCATCACGATCGGGAATTTTGTTACCATCCCGTCTTTCATCAACAGCGGTTCCATTCACGCGACAGCCACGGATTCCTCGGAATCCGACGGCGTGCCGGGAACCGGCGGCGGCAATGCGTTCGGCATCACGATCGCCGCGCAAAGCACTCTTTCGTCGTTCACCAACTCGGGCGTTCTGACCGCCGAATCTCACGGTGCGACCCAAAGCGCCTACGCCATCTCCGATAACTCCGGCACGCTGACGAACATCGTCAACACTGGCACCATCACGGCCTCGGTGCTGGGTTCGGGCTCTGCGATCGCCTTCGATCTCAGCACGGCTACCGCCAATACGACGGTGACCAACTCCGGAAACATCACCGGCGATATGTTGTTCGGCAGCGGCTCGAACACCCTGACCAGCACGGGGGGTCAGTTGTCCGGCCAGATCACCATGTTGGGGGCCGGTAACGATACCGTTAATCTCACCAACACAACGCTGGTGGGCAATATCACCTTCGGCACCGGCGCCAACAACCTGAGCGCCACGGGCAGCACGATTTCGGGCGCGGTCACGAACGGCGGCAATTTTTCGCTGAACTCGTCGATCCTTACGATTGCCCCGGCGGCGATCGTGAGCGTCGGCAATACGCAGATCACCAATGCCTCGACGCTTAACTTCGACGTCGATGGCGCGGATGGCATCACCGGACTTATCAAGTCGTCGGGCACCTTGGTGTTCGGCGCCGATACCAAAATCAATACGATTCTGAGCGGCGCGGTAAGCAGCCAGACCACCGTCGATCTGATCGAGGCTCAGACCTTGGTCATGCAGGCTGATCTGTCGCAGATTCAGCCGAAGTCGACGATCATGTACAACGAGCAGCTGAAGCTGGCGCCGGGTAACCCCAATACGCTGCAGTTCTCGATCACGCGCAACACGGCAAGCCAATTGGGCCTGACCGGCAATCAAGGCGCGGTTTACGAAGGCATCATCCCGGCCTTGGATCTGGACGAAGGTATTTCCGATAGCTTGAGCGCCGTCACCGATCGCGCCGACTTCATCAAAGACCTCGAGCAACTTATGCCCGACGACACCGGCGCCACACGCCTTGTCACACTGAGCGCGCAGGATATAGCGCAAAGCGCGATCCGCCGCCGTCTCGACGGTCTGTTGCGTGAAAACGACGATCCGCTGGGCCGCTATCGCACCAGCTGGTGGGTGCAGGAATACACGACCTACGGCAGCAAGGGCGGCGAGACCGATATTCCCGGCTACAACGTCATTGCCCAAAGCTTGGCCGCGGGCGTCGACAGCGAAATCGCCCGCAATGTTCAGCTGGGTTTCGCGCTGAACGAAACGCTGGACTTCATCCAGGAAAATGCCGCCAGCCGCCGCAATATCGACGTGACCAGCACGGGCTTTGATATCTACGCGCGCTATAACAACGATATCGGTTACATCGAAGGTATCGGTAGCGCGGCCTACAATACGTTCAGCGCGCACCGCCATCTCGATATCGACGACATTCTGCGCGATACCGGCGCAAGCTGGGAAGGCAACCAGCTGGGTGGTGCCATTGATATCGGAACCATATTCACCGGCCGCATGTTCAGGCTGACGCCCTACTTGCGCGCTTCATATACCCGCACCTACGAGCAGGCTTATCACGAGAGCGGCGGCGGCGATGCGGTCGATCTGCGTTATACCAGCACCACCACGCCGTCAGAGCGCGCCGGCAGCGGATTTGTTCTCGATTACTTGGGCACGGTTCACGACTACCACGATCTCGATATCGATTTCCGCGCCGACTATGCCCACGAATTCAAGAATGACCCGACCGCGGTGCGTGCGGAATTCGCTTCGGCAGGTTCGCTGTTCACCGTTCAAGGCACCAAGCCGGGCGGCTCGGTTCTCAGCGGTGGTTTCGGCGCGTCGTTGACCAGCAAGCAGCGGTCCATGAGCCTGGATTATGACGCCCAATACCAGGGCGGATACCTGGCCCACCGCGTGACGTTCACTTATCGTCAGCGCTTCTAGGCCGTCAGCGCTTCTAGGCTAGCAGCGCTTACTTCGTCATCGGTCCGAGGTGTGGTTTCTGGTCGTCGAACCAGAACCACAGCGAGACACGCTGTTCGCTGCTGGTCACACGGGTCGTGTGACCCTTGCCGGTCGTATCATCGATATATTCGATGGAGCCGGGCGGCAGCGCGACCTTGCCGTCGGCCAACTCAACCTCGCCGTCTCCCGACAGGTTGATAATGTACTGACGCCGGGGCGCGACGTGATAGTCGCTGAAGTTTCCGGCTTTGCTGATATGCACCTCGACCTTCGTGATGTTCTCCATCACGGTCTTCACATTGAGCGGAACGTCTTCCACATGCGAGAGGCCATCGGCGCCGGTATAAAAGCGCTTCATGACGGTGGGCTTGCTCACCGCCTGCGCGCCCATCACATCGTGCGCGCTCCAGCCGATGACGCCCATGCCGGCCATGGCTGCCGCCATCAGGAATTTATGCGCTGTTTTCATGTTGCCCTCCCAGACATTGTGAATGCGGAACTTAGCTTACGCTCGAAAAGCCCTGTTTTACAGGGCTTCTATTGGTTTATGGCGGGTCTATGGTCCAAAATCGGCCCGTGCTAGAATTGTAAGACGTAGCGGATCTGGGAGGGTTCGCAGTGGGGAAATAACGGGGGGATCATGCAAAATATTCGTGACGGATTGCGGGCGAGCAATGGTATCGACCGCAGGACATTCTTGAAGGCTGCGAGCATCGCGGCGCTTGGTCCCTTGTTCTTCGCCGCCAAGGCCCATGCGGCCGGGCGCATCAAGATCACGAATATCAAAATCCAGAATCTCAAGGTCGAGAAAGACGCCGGCTCCTTTGTCGACTATGTCGGGCGCACGCGGGCCTACCGTGTCGGCGGCGGTAACTTCTGTATCGTCGAAACCGATGCGGGTGTCAGCGGCTTTGGCTCGCAAGTGAGCCCCGCCGCGCTGGCCCAGCTCAACCGCTTGATGGTCGGCAAAGATCCCTTCGATATAGAGCTGAATGCCGAACGTCTGAAAGCCGTGCCGCGCGCAGGGGCTGCGGTGGAAGTGGCACTTTGGGATTTGATCGGCAAGCTCGCAAACCAGCCGCTGTACAAGCTCTGGGGCGGCGGCAACGGCAAGGACTTCATCACGCCGTACTCCAGCCATTTCCTCTTGGAAACACCAAAGCAGCGCGGCGCGCTTGCGGTAAAGCTGAAGAAGCAGGGCTGGCGCGCCATGAAGGTCAAGGCGCACTACGCGACGCTGAAAGAAGACATCGCCCTGTGCGAGGAAATCCGCAAACAGGCTGGCGACGACTTTGTGATCATGGTTGACGGCAACAAGGCAGGTTTGCGCGTGCCCGAACTCAGCCCAACCTATGTGCCGTGGAGCTACCACCGCGCCTATGAAACCGCCAAGGCTTACGAAGCGCTCAATGTGTTCTGGCTGGAAGAGCCGCTGCCGCGCTTCGATCTCGAAGGTCTCTCACGCCTGCAAAAATCCACCGCCATGAACCTGGCGGGCGGCGAGGAGAACGAAGGCCTTAATCAGTTCAAAGACTACATCGACCGCGATTGCTATCGCATCCTGCAGCCCGAAACCAATATCACCGGCGTGCTGGAAGTGCGCAAAATCCTGGTGATGGCGGAAACCTCAGGCCGCGAAGTGTGCAACCACTTGGGCGACGGTCGTTTCAGCACCGTCATGAACATGCACCTGTCGGGCAGCTCCACGAATTATCCCTGGATCGAAATGGCCAACGAGCAGCCCATCGGCGGATATGAGAGCAGCTACGGCATCTTCGAAGCGCCACCGACCTTGCGTCCCGACGGCACCATCAAATTGCCGGACGGCCCGGGCCTTGGGCTGACGGTGCGCAAAGAGTTGTTCACCGAAGTTGCCTCCGACGATCGCGGGTTTGGCGGGGGTTGATTCCGATAACCAGACATGACGATGCACGAGAAACCGTTGACCGATACACCGCCCGAGAATGAGGGGCGAGAG
>CAITZE010000157.1 GCA_903896775.1 uncultured bacterium | reverse complement strand
GACTCACGGCGGTCATGGCCTTAAAGGACACGCCCTCGAAATTGCGGAAGTCGCTGCGGTAAGCCCAGGCGCTGGCGAAGCTCGCAGGGAACAGCGCGACGGCGTTAGAGGCGTTGGCGACCACGGACGGCACACCCGTAAAGATCAGGGTCGGGAAGGTTACAAAGGTGCCTCCGCCGGCCACGGAGTTCATGACCCCTGCGACGAAACCTGAGGCCGCCAGTAGTAAATATGACAGCAAAATGATACCCAAGGCTTGAGTGAGCGCGTGGCGAAATTATGTAAGGACAAGGGTTTACAACTTCTAGAGTGCCAATCTCGGTCTTTGCGCGCAACAAATCCTTCCTTTCATATGTTTATCGCCGTGTTATGACGTTTCCGCCTTCACGCCCCCAGAACGGACCCCGCCCTCTTCATGCAGGCGCTTCTTGATCGTTATATTGCGCGTCTGATGTTTGTGCCGCTAGCGGCGACGCTAATCGTCTCCGCAATGCTGCTCTTGCTAATTCGCATGGCCGAGCTGTTCGATCTCGTGGTCAACGAGGGCGGCGGCGGTGGCGAGGTTTTGCGCGCCATTGCCAACCTGGCCCCCCAATATCTCGCCTTCGCCATCCCGCTTGGCCTGCTGATGGGCGTGCTGCTCGCTTTCCGGCGCTTGGCGGTGCAAAGCGAGCTTGATGCCATGCTCGGCATGGGGGTTTCCTATACGCGCCTTTTGAAGGTGCCCATGATGTATGCAGCGGCCTTGAGCCTGCTCACGGCGGCCGTGGTCGGTTACATCCAACCCCTCAGCGTCTACGACCATGAAAAGCTGCTGTTCGATCTCAGCAACGGCGGTCTCGGCATCAGCATCAAGGTCGGCGAATTCACAGCACTGGGCGACAAGGTGGTGGTGCGGGCGGAAAAATCCCGCCGCGGTGGGCGCGACCTGACCGGCGTCTTCGCGACATCCACCGACGACGATGGACGCATGGTGATTTTCTCCGCGGCCCACGGCGAACTGCGTGAAGCCGACGATCACAAGTCCATGATCGCGCGGCTGTTCGACGGCAAGATCGTGCGCCTCGATCCGGAAAGCGGCGAGAACCAAGCCGCCGGTTTTCAGGCTTACGACATTCCGCTCGATTTGCCGCCACCGCCGGTCTTCCGCGAGCGCGGCGATAACGAGCGCGAGCGCACGCTGCCGGAACTGTTCCATTTATCGACCGATCCCAACACCGAGATTTCCGAACGCCATCAAGCCCAAGCTGGCCTTTATCGCCGCACGGCGCAGATTGCGATTTTGTTTTTCCTGCCGCTGCTGGGCATATCTTTCGCGCGCCCGCCTTTGCGCTCGGCCAGTGGGCTCGGTGTGTTTCTGGGGCTTGCGAGTTTCATCATTTACAACGAGCTGTCGCTGTTCGGTGAGCGCTTAGGCTTTACAGGCCAGCAGCCCGCCTTGCCGGCGCAAGCCGCGTCGTTTGTGCCCTTTGCCATACTTTGCGTGGGCATCTATCTGCTCTCGGCGTTCCTGCCGGGTGAGCCGCCTTTGACGCGCATGGCCAGCATGTTCTCGCGCTTTTATTACGGATTGCGCGGGCAAGTCATTACACCGCGTCCCGCGCGCTCGGGCGGGCAAGCCTAGATGGCCCGTTACACCCGCACACCGACGCTGAGCCGCTACATCGCGCGTTCTTTCGCGCGCAATATCGCCGTGGTGCTGTTGGGTCTGCTGGCGATCCTGCAGATCATGGACGTCATCGGCGAATCAAACCGCATCTTGCAAGTGGCCGGCGCGACCGAAGCGGATCTCTGGCGCTATGTGCAATTGCGTCTGCCGATTTTGCTGTCGGAATTTCTGCCCTTTGCCGTGCTGCTTGCGACTTTGATTACCTGCGGCACGCTCGCCGCCAGCAGCCAAGTCGTGATCATGCGGTCTTCCGGGTTGTCGCCGCACCAGGTCTTGCTGCCGATGCTTGCGGTTGCGGGTGTGTGCGCTTGCTTTCATCTGGTCTGGAACGAAACCATTTCCGTCCACTCGGCGGCAGCGTTGGCCGAATGGCAAGGGACGGGTTACGGCGCGCATCCGGTCGATACTTCTGCGGCGTCCGCTCAGACGTGGACGGCAGCCGGCGATAGCGTGATCCGGGCCCGCCCCACGCACAGTGGAAACGGTGGCGTGTCGCTGGAAGATATTGCGATCTTCGGCCATGTCCGCGAAGGCGGTTTGGATACCGTCACCTTCGCCCAGCACGGCTTTCTTTCATCGGAGGGTAACGGCGAGCTGGAGAATGTGCGCATCATCGATGTCATCTCGCGCGAGGTCCGCACAGTCGATCACATGACATGGACGCCCGCCGTGACGCCCGCGCACTTTTTTGTGAAGACCGTCAATCCGGATCAGATGGCGTTGCTTGATCTTGCCGCCACATCGCACGTTCTGGCGCAGGTCGGTCGAGAGGATCACGCGTTACAATCGGAGATGTATCACAAGCTCGCCCGCCCGCTGGCATCGCTGCTGATGCCGCTGCTTGGCACCATCGTTGCTGTGGGCCTCGCGCGCACGGGCAGCGGTCTAGCTCGCGCCAGCAGCGGTCTTGCGCTGGGCTTTTCTTATTTCGTCGCGGACAATGCCATTATGGCGATGGGGCGATCGGGCGCTATTCCGCCGCAAATCGCGGCCTGGATGGCGGTGTTGATATTCTTCATTGTCGGCGAAGCGATCTTGTTTCGTACTGAACAATAAAGCTGGCCATAAAAGCGTAACGAACGCGCCCTCTAGAGCCATCATAAGAAACGATTATTTGGCGCTTTCACGCATTCCGGCGTGACGTTAACAGCCGTCTGAGGTAATCTTCGGTCAGGCTGACATAATGTTGGTATTTTGTAATGAATAGTGACCGGCACAGGGCATTTATAAAGTGCGCTGCTGCGGCTTTCATGGCAATTACCCGAAACTAACGCAGTTGCGCCGCAATCGGCCGCTATGAACAGCAGAGTTCTCACAGCGGAGTTCCCAGGGCTTTGGTAACGATGCACTCCTTGCCGCGAAGGTTCGACGACGGTTCGATGAATGTCATAACGCCGCTCTCTTCTACCTATACTCCGCGTGTCGCGCTTTTTTCCGGCAACTACAATTACATCCGCGATGGCGCCAACCGGGCGCTCAACCGCCTCGTCGACTATCTGGAACGCCAGGGTGTCGCGGTGCGGATTTATTCGCCGACAACGGCCGAGCCGGCTTTCAAGCATGCCGGCCATGTCGTGTCGGTGCCGTCGATCTCCATGCCGCGTCGCAAGGAATACCGCCTCGCGATTGGTCTGCCCGCCCGCGTGCGCGAAGACCTCGCCGATTTCCGGCCGAATTTATTCCATCTTTCGGCGCCCGATTATCTTGGTTACAAAGCGCTGCAGCTGGCGAAGTCATGGAATATTCCGGTCGTCGCCTCGGTGCATACGCGCTTTGAGACTTACCTCGGCTACTACGACCTGGGATGGCTTGAGGCTTACGCCACGCGTTACATGCGCCGCTTCTATAACCAATGCGAACAGATTTATGCGCCGACCGAAAGCATGGCGCAGGTCTTGCGCGACGAAGGCATGTGCAAAGACATCCGGCTTTGGGGCCGCGGCGTCGACAGCAATTTGTTTTCTCCCAGCAAGCGCGATGAAGCCTGGCGCGCATCGCTCGGCTTGAAGCCCGATGATGTGACGATCGCTTTTGTCGGCCGTCTGGTGCTGGAAAAAGGTTTGGGCATTTTCGCCGACGTGGTCGATGTGCTGAAAGCCAGAAGCATCGCGCACAAAGTAATGGTCGTCGGCGATGGTCCGGCGCGTAGCTATTTCGAGAGCCGCCTTCCCGACGGTGTCTTCACAGGTTTCCTCGGCGATGAAGCTTTGGCGCGGGCTTATGCCTCCGCCGATATCTTCTTCAATCCAAGCACCACCGAAACCTTCGGCAACGTCACCTTGGAAGCGATGGCCTGCGGCACGCCACCAGTGTGCGCGCGCGCGACCGGCAGCATGTCGCTGGTCAATCACGGCGCTTCGGGTTTCTTGGCCGCCGATGGGACGGTGACCGAATACGCCGATTATATCTCGCAGCTGGTCAGCGACCCCGCCTTGCGTCAGGCTTTTAAAGTCGCCGGCCGCGAACATGCCCTTTTGTATAATTGGGACAATATCCTGCAGGGCGTGTTGTCGAATTATTGTGACGTTCTTAACGCGGTTGCTGCCGGCGATACCTTAGCGCAACGTAAACGCGCCGCCGCTGGCACCTGAAGCGTCACAGGCAAGGCAGATTCATGGACAATGCGGTAATGCGCCATCTGAACACCGCGCGCGTGCGACGTGTTCTGAACTTGGCGCAAAAAGCCACTGGGATTGCCGCCGTCGGTTTTCTCGGCGTGAAGCTCTACCATATCGGCTGGAACGAGCTGTGGGCGGCGCTACCGCGCGCGCCGGAATTCTATCTCGCGTTTGCCGTGATCTATATCACCGCGCCGCTGGCCGAAGTTTTCATTTACTCCGGTCTGTGGGGCATCGGATTGAGCGCGCTGCCAACATTTCTTCGCAAGCGCATCTACAACGAAATCGTCATCGACTATTCCGGCGAGGCTTATCTGTATTTGTGGGCCAAGCGCACACGCGGCATCGCCGACCGTCAGCTGTTATCGACCATCAAAGACGTGAACTTGCTGTCGGGCGTTGCCTCTAACGCTGTGACCTTAGTGCTGGTGGCCGGTTTTGCCGCCGGTGGTTATGGCGTTCTTTTGAACGGCGTCGATCCCAACTTGATTCGCGCCGTGGCAATTGCTTCCAGTGTCGCCGTCGCCGTGATGTTGGCGGTGATGCTGTTTGGCAGTCATCTTCTGGGTGTTGGCGCGGGCCAGGCCTTCCGCATCGGCGGTGTACACCTTGTGCGCATGGTTTTGATCCTGGTGCTGCAAGGCGTGCAATGGGGCAGTGCATTGCCGCAAGTGCCGATCTCGCAATGGGTTATGTTCCTGACCGCGCAGATGCTGCTGACCCGGCTGCCGTTTATCCCCAACCGCGACGTCATGATGATGTGGCTGGGCGTGACGCTGGCACCGGCCATTGCCGCGCCCCAGGCTCACGTTGCGTCGATGTTCGTTGCGGCGGGTGCTTTGTCCCTGCTGACCCACGCCGGTGTGTTTGCGGCCACCGCGCTGATCCGCGAACAGCCCGCCAAAGTGTTGCCCGAGGACGAATCTTCCAGCGAGCAACCGGTTGGGGAGCTGCCGGCATGATGTCGCTCGCCAAACACTCTCTCGCGGCCGCACTGCTCATGAGCGTTGTCCCGGCGGCAGCGGAAGAAGGCCCCATTCTTGGGCCTCATCCCACGGCTTGCGAGGCTGGCGCGCATGGTCCCGCGGTATTGGTCGTCACCACCGGATTCAAGGATCGCGTCGGAAATCTGCGCGTCGAATTATATCCTGCGGTGGACGGCGATTTCTTGACGCCCGGCTCCAAGCTGCGCGCCCAAGGCAAAATTTACGAACGTATCGATATCCCCATGCCGCATACCGGCGACGCTGCCGTGTGCGTCCCCCTGCCGGCGCAAGGCAGCTACGCCATCTCCGTGCTGCACGATCGCAACGCTAACGATCGTCTGGATGCTTTTACCGACGGCTACGGTTTTCCGAATAATCCGCGATTGGGATACGGTCCGCCTTCGGTCAAGGAAGCCACCTTCACGACGCAAGGGCCGCAGACCAGGCTTGATATCGTGCTC
Organism: uncultured bacterium; assembly: GCA_903896775.1. Classification (GTDB taxonomy): domain Bacteria; phylum Pseudomonadota; class Alphaproteobacteria; order Rhodospirillales; family Rhodospirillaceae; genus SHVO01. Next base: position 1,827 of record CAITZE010000157.1, on the reverse strand, counting down.
AATTATTGGACCGGGCTGGCCGCGCGGCCAGTATCGCACCCTAAGTAGCGGCGCGGGCTTTCTCGTCGACGAGCTTTTGATAAAGCGCGAACAGCTTGTCGAAATGCACGTCCGCATTTCCAATCGTTGCGTCGGCCCGCGCAATGGCCGCGCGCCGTAAGTTCTCCCCATCGCGCGCGAGAAGCCGCAAGACCGCCTTCGCACCATCCTGGGCATTGCCGGCGGCGTAAATCTCGCCCACATCGGCATGAGCGAAATCCGCAGCACCCCCAGCATCAGGCACGATGATCGGCGTGCCGCAACACAAGGCTTCGGCAACCGCGATGCCAAAAGTTTCGCTGGCCGAACCATGAAGCACGCCGTCGGCGCTCGCCATCAAGCCGGCAAGATGTGCGCGGTCTTTGATCTGGCCGGCGACGTGGATATGTGCGCCGGCAGCGTTGAGCGCGGCGGCTTTGCGTTCCACGGCCTGGCGCGTGATGCCGTCGCCGACAAGATAGAGTCCAACCGGCTTGTCACGCGTGTTTGCCCGCGCAGCGGCTTCCATGACGGTATTGAGGCGCTTCTCGGGATGATGGCGGCCCACGCTAATCAGCACGCGGGCCTTTTCATCGAGGCCACAGGAGGAGAGCATTGCGCGCCGCAGCTTTTCATCGCGCAGGCCAGCATGAAAGATGTGGCGATCGACACCCATGGGTACGGCGCGCAGGCCTCGCATGCCGAAACTTTCAAAGCGTGTCGCCAGCCATTCGCCCGCCACGACGGTCGCATCGAAGTGACTGTTGAGGCGCCGCAGGTAAGCCCAGAACCACCCGAACAGCGCGTCAACGCGGGCACGGCCGATGCGGCCACCCAATAACGTCTGTGGATAGACCGCCACCGGATCGGCGTGCATGAATAAGGCCTTCACCGCGTTCCCCGGTCCCACTTTCTTAAACCAACGTGCCGCGACCCAGCCGCCGCGCCAGGGTGATGAGCCTTCGACAACGTCGGGCTGCTCGCGGTCCAGCACCGCAACGGCGCGCTGCATCCCCACAAAGATGTGATAACGCGGATCGACGATGAGCACAGGCGCTTTGACCCAGACGATTTTACCGCCGGGGCGGATTTCTTCGCGGTCTTCGGCACCGGGCGCGATGATAATGGTCTCGTGGCCGAGGCGTGCGCTGGCGGCGAGCTTTTGCAGCACATAGGTCCGCACGCCGCCGCCTTGCTCGCTGTAAAACTCGGAGACGTCAGCAATCTTCACGGGCGGATTTTCATGCGGGTTTGGCGTTACTTCGCGTTCGGGAAATCGAGCGGACGGGCCAGGGCCGCAACGCGCCAGACCGGCGCCGCCGCGCGCTCATATTGCACGGGGTAGGCGATCTTGGCACCCAGCCGGTCGGCGGCATGCCAAACCCAGCGCGGATTATCCAGAAACGCGCGCGCCATCACGACCATATCGGCCTTGCCTGAGGCGATGATCTCTTCAGCTTGATCGGGGGCGACAATATGCCCGGCGGCGGCGGTGACAACGCCAGTATGGGATTTGACGTAATCCGCCAGCGGCACCTGATAACCGGGGCCGGATGGAATGGCGATCTTCGGCGCAATGCCGCCGCTGGAGACCGAGAGATAGCTCACGCCAAGCTCTTTCAGCGCCCGCCCATAAGCGGCGGCGTCTTCCTCTTTCCACCCGTCCGGCGTCCAGTTGGTGCCGGTCACGCGCGCGCCGAGCACGATGTGCGCCGGCAAAACCGCGCGCACGGCTTTGGCCACCGACAACGGAAACTTCATGCGGTTCTCACGGCTGCCGCCGTATTGGTCGGTGCGCACATTGGAGAT
>CAITZE010000156.1 GCA_903896775.1 uncultured bacterium | reverse complement strand
GGCCGGGAGAATTATCCGGGCGAAATTATCTGCGAAAAGCCCCGCAAAACGCGCTGTTTCAGCGCGCTCTTCGCGAGGGAAGGATAGCTAGCTTTATATTGGCTGGGGGACTAGGATTCGAACCTAGACTAGCGGAGTCAGAGTCCGCGGTCCTACCGTTAGACGATCCCCCAGCAGAGAGGCGTCTCTTACATATAATAAGAGACAAGGCTTGGCCCTGGAAGGCCGGGATACTTGTCGAAACCGCCGTCGGTTTCAAGGTAATTCAGTCCTAACTGCCGCCGCGCGCCAGAGTTCCCGCGCTTTCCAGGCATAAGGCGCTTTCCCCGCTATTTTCCCTAGCCCTTTCCCCCGCAGGGCGAAGCCGATAGCATGACCTCATATGTTAATTTAGCCGATGGTGTGCTGGCGCCGGTTTCGCGCTGCCGTCGCCGGTGGAAGGTTCAAAGTGATGACCGATGATCGACGGTCCGGCCGCGATTCCGCGCCGGCCGCTGCGGGTTCCGATGGGACCGGCAGCGCCTCGGCGGCGGGTGGGGCGGCCCATATTTTTGCCGCCATCGACCTGGGTACCAATAACTGCCGCATGCTTGTCGCGCGTCCGTCGCTTTATGAAGGCGGCCCCAGCGATGCCGTGCGTACCGAATTCCGCGTCATTGATTCCTTCTCGCGCATCACACGATTGGGTGAGGGCGTCAGCGGTTCGGGGCGATTGTCCGACGACGCCATGGACCGCACCATCGACGCTTTGAAGTGCTGCGCCGAGAAAATGGAACGGCGACGCGTCAGCGCTTCCCGTCAAGTTGCGACCGAGGCTTGCCGGCGCGCGGCCAACTGTGGCGAGTTCCTCGACCGCGTCACGCGCGAAACCGGTTTGTCGCTCGAAATTATTTCGGCGCATGAAGAAGCGACGCTGGCTCTGAAAGGCTGCGCCGCACTGTTGGATTTCAATATGCCGTATGCATTGATTTTCGACATCGGCGGCGGCTCGACCGAAGTGCTGTTTGTGCAGATCGCCAGCGCGCGCAATTTGGCGGTTCAGGGCTGCATCTCGCTTCCTATGGGCGTCGTCACTGTGGCCGAAGATTGCGGCGGTGGTGATCTGTGCGGGCGCACGTATCAAGCCGTGTCGGAGCGCGTCCAAAAATTGCTGGAACCCTTCGAAACGGCTCATGGTATCCGCGAAAAAATCGCTGCGGGCGTTGTGCAAATGATCGGCACCTCCGGCACGGTGACGACACTGGGCGGATTGCATCTGGGATTGGATCGCTACGACCGGGCGGCTGTCGACGGATTAACGCTGGAATTTGAAGCCTTGCATGCCACCAGCCAGTCGCTGTGCGGTAAGACTTTACAACAGCGCGCGGCGGAGCCGTGCATCGGTTGGCAACGCGCCGACTTGATGCTGGCCGGGTGCGCCATTCTGGAAGCCATCTGCCATATGTGGCCTGTGGGCCGGCTTAAAGTTGCTGACCGCGGCTTACGCGAAGGCTTGCTCATGGACCTCATTCATCCGTCTACACTGCATGTCGAACCCGGACGTATGCATCCTGTCGTCGCGCACGCGCCGTTGTCGCCCCTATGAGCCAAGGCAAACGCGGTGGCGGCAAAGGCGCGTCTCCCCAGAACAAGAAGATCAAAGGGGCGAGCGGCCGCACGGGCGGCATGCGCGGACTCACCGTGCGCGTCAAAACCTCCGAGGGCCGCACCGTTGGTTCGCAACGCTGGTTGCAGCGACAATTGAACGATCCTTACGTGTTGCGCGCGCGCGCTGAAGGTTTCCGCAGCCGCGCGGCTTTCAAGCTGATCGAACTGGACGACCGCTTTCATTTTCTCGGCAAAGGCAAAAAGGTTGTCGACTTGGGTGCAGCCCCCGGCGGTTGGACTCAAATCGCCGTCGATCGCGTCAAAGCCGGTTTGCCTGGCGGTGGTGCGGTGATCGGTATCGACATCAATGAGTGGGAACCGATCGCTCACGCGACCTGCATGACCTTGGACTTTCTCGATCCTAAAGCGCCCGATGCGCTGAAGCAGGCGCTGGGCGGTCCGGCCGACGTGGTGCTCTCCGACATGGCCGCGCCCGCGACGGGACACGGCGCTACCGACCACATCCGGATCATGGCGCTCGCCGAAACCGCCTGGATGTTTGCTGAAGAAGTCCTGGCACCCGGCGGCACTTTTGTCTGCAAAGTCTTCCAGGGCGGGACCGAAGGCGGACTCCTGAAACTCATCAAAGCGCGCTGCGGGACCGTGCGTCACGCCAAGCCGCCCGCCAGCCGTAAAGAATCCGCGGAGGTCTATGTTATTGGCATTGATTTCAAAGGCTAAATCGCTGGTCGAGAGACTTGCGTGGCGGCCTTGCCACCCCATTTAAACCATGTCATAACCCCGCACCTTTTTTAGAGCGGGTTCTAAACAAGATCAGGCTCAACAGCGGGCCAAGCCCGGAGGTCACATGGAGATTGCCGAAGCACTGACGTTTGACGACGTCCTTCTTGTGCCTGCGGCCTCCTCGGTACTTCCCGCGCAAGCCAATACGGCAACACGCCTTACTAAATCCATCACCTTGAACATCCCGCTGATCTCGGCGGCCATGGATACGGTCACCGAAAGCGGTCTTGCCATCGCTATGGCCCAAGCCGGCGGCATCGGCGTTATTCACAAGAACTTCAACGTCGAAGCGCAAGCGCAGGAAGTGCGCAAGGTGAAGAAGTTCGAGTCCGGCATGGTTGTGAACCCGGTCACGATCTTCCCCGATCAGGCGCTGGCTGATGCTTTGCGCTTGCGCGAGCAGCACCGGATCTCGGGCATTCCCGTTGTCGAGCGGAATAGCGGGAAATTGGTGGGTATCCTCACCAACCGCGACATGCGCTTTGCCACCAATCCCAACGAGCGCGTCAGCGAACTGATGACCAAAGAGCGCCTGATCACGGTGCCGGAATCAGTCGAACGCGATCAAGCTGTGAAGCTGCTGCATCAATACCGCATCGAGAAGCTGTTGGTGGTTGATGGTTCTTACCGTTGCGTCGGCCTCATCACTGTCAAAGACATCGAAAAAGCGCGCGCCCATCCGCTGGCGTCCAAAGACGAACAGGGACGTTTGCGCGTTGCTGCCGCAACCGGCGTTGGTGAAGATGGTTATGCCCGCGCCGAAGCGCTGCTTGATGCAGGTGTCGACGTGCTTGTGGTGGATACAGCCCACGGTCATTCCGCTGGCGTTATCGACGCTGTCGCACGCATCAAACGCATCTCGAATTACACGCAAGTGATCGCCGGCAATATCGCGACACCCGAAGCAGCTCAG
>CAITZE010000155.1 GCA_903896775.1 uncultured bacterium | reverse complement strand
CTGTGGTGAACGCCTCGTCGTCGACTGGTATGAAACCAAGGCCGCCCATTTGTCAGGATAACTTGTCGCAGAATGATCGCTGTTCCTTGGGTAGAACCTGGAGGCGGTCTTCGTCGATTGGGACATTATGCCAGATCAGGCGTTTGATTCCCGCCAGCCCGCTACCAATTCAAAGATCGTGATCGCCGATATCATCCGCGGCGAAATTGGCTTTAAGGGCCTTCTGATGAGTGACGATCTCGGCATGAAGGCCCTGCAAGGGCCTTTCGACGCCCGCGCTGCTGCGGCTCTCGAGGCAGGCTGCGATGTCGTGCTTCATTGCGAAGGCGTTATGGCCGAGATGGAAGAGGTGGCCAAAGGGACGGGGCCTTTAGGGGCTAACGGGCTGCGGGCTTTTGAAGCCAGCGCTGTCGTACGTGGTAAGCCACGCAGCACGATCACCAGCACAGCAGCTTCGGCGTTCCAGGTGCTGGACGCCCTGCGACATGGATAGTCAACTATCTACGGTCGAGACGGTATTGGCGATTGCCATACCCGCCGTTCTGGCAATTACGCTGCATGAGGCTGCTCACGGGTTCATCGCGCTAGCTTTCGGCGATCCAACAGCCAAGGAGCGCGGCCGGTTGTCGCTTAACCCGTTTCGTCATATCGATCCGTTCGGCACCATCATCCTTCCGGCGATGTTGAAATTAGCTGGTTCGCCCTTTGTCATGGGCTGGGCCAAACCCGTGCCGGTTGATTTCGGACGGTTGCGCAATCCACGCCGCGACATGGTATGGGTGGCATTAGCGGGGCCAGGCATGAATATCATCCTCGCGATGACATCTGCGTTGCTGTTGCGCACCCTGGTTTTTCTGCCGGAAAGCGCCATTCCTTTTGTCGGCGAAACCCTCAAAAACAGCCTCGGGATCAATGTCCTGCTGGCGGTTTTTAATATGATTCCGCTGCCGCCTTTGGATGGCGGGCGGGTGGCTGTCGGACTTCTTCCATTGCCCCTCGCGCGCGGCTTGGCGCGCACGGAAAAATACGGCATCTTGCTGATGCTCGGCATCCTGATCGCGTTGCCCTGGTTGGGTTCGCAGATCGGTGTCGATCTCGATATCTTTGCGTGGATCATCCTGCCCATCGCCGACGCCGTGGTTAATCTCATTGCGGCGGCGGCGGGACTCACCTCGGTTTAGTTGAATTTTGATGTCTGAACTTTCCGATACCGTAGCCGAACTTCCGACCGACTTCGAAGAGGACGACCGTCCGCTCTCCGAGCGTTTGGCCGATCCAAACTCCCAGCTCGTCTTGACCCTTGGCGCCTTCGAAGGGCCCATCGACGTGCTTCTGGTGCTTGCGCGCGACCAGAAGGTCGACCTCATGCACATCTCGATCCTGGCGCTGGCGGACCAGTATCTGCTGTTCGTTGAAACGGCGCGGTCTTCGCAGCTGGAGCTGGCAGCCGACTACCTCGTGATGGCGGCATGGCTCGCCTTCCTGAAGTCGAAGCTGCTGCTGCCCAAAGAAGAAAACGACGACGAGCCTTCGGCCGAAGAGATGGCCGAGGCCCTGAAGTTCCAGATGATGCGACTCGAAGCCATGCAGGAGGCGGGCCGTAAGGTTTTTGCCCTGCCGCGCCGGGGCATCGATTTCTTCCCGCGCGGGGCCGCGGAAGGCCTGCCGGTCACCTTGCGCACGGTTTACGACGTCTCGCTATATGACCTGCTCAAGGCCTATGGCCGTCAGCATAACGAGAAGAACGTCACCGCCCTTGAAATCGAGCCCTTCGACCTTTACTCCATCGACGACGCTATCGCACGGTTGCGCGAGATTCTGCCGGGCGTTCCCGATTGGACCGAATTGGCTTTGTTCCTGCCGAAGAGCGTCCAACAGCCGCTGATGCGCCGTTCCGCCATAAGCACGACCTTGATTGCTGTGCTGGAGTTGGTGCGCCAAGGCAAAGCCGATATTCGCCAGGATGGCGGCGCCTATTCGCCGATCTACCTGAAACCTGCTAATCGCCCCTCCGCTAACGATTGATTGAGCACATGACTAATCCCGATACAGAACAGGCCCTCACTGAAACCGGTACGCCGATGATGCCGCCGGAGGTGGCCGAACAGGTCGCCGAACAGGATGCCGACCGCACCCGCCGTATGTCGGAGGATTTGCGCGTTTTGGAAGCGCTGCTGTTCGCCATTTCGGAGCCGGTGTCGGAGCGTTCCATTGCCGAGCGCCTGGGCGCGGGCGCCGACGTGCCGGCGCTTCTGGAGCAATTGCGCGGGATTTATCAGGGTCGGGGTGTCGAACTGATGCAGGCCAATGGCCGCTGGTCATTCCGCACGGCGCCCGATGTCTCGGAACGCTTGCGTCTGGAAAAGCTGGTGCCGCGCAAACTGTCACGCGCCGCCATCGAAACGCTGGCCATTGTCGCCTATCACCAGCCCGTGACGCGGGCTGAAATCGAAGAAATCCGCGGCGTGATTGTGTCCTCTGGCACGGTCGACATCCTACTTGAAGAAGGCTGGATCAAGCCGCGCGGCCGCAAGCAAGTGCCGGGCCGTCCCGTCATGTGGGGCACGTCAAATGCATTCCTGGATCACTTTGGTCTCGAATCCATCCAAGACCTGCCGGGTATCGATGAGCTGAAGGCCGCTGGTCTCTTGGATAGCAAGCGCGGTGTGTCGGCTTACGCCACACGTGGGGCAGAGACGCTGCTGTTCGATACGGAAGAGTCCGACGAAGCCCTGGAGCCGCTCATGGAAGGCGGCGACGCCGAAGCCGGCGAAGGCGATGAAAAGAAAGAAAATTGAGCGGCTGGAATTCGACGCTCCCAAGACCTAAATAGGTCTACAAGGGCGGAGTGTTAAAACGTTGCGGCGGGGGGTGGTTTTTGCGATGATGGGACATGAACTCTCGCTGCTAAACCATTGGAGTAATTGAGCCATGGGTTCCATGAGTCTCTTGCATTGGATTATCGTCTTAGCGGTCGTCTTGTTGCTGTTCGGTACCGGCAAGATTTCCGGTCTGATGGGCGATGTCGCCAAAGGCGTTAAAGCCTTCAAAAAGAATCTAAAAGATGACGACGGCAACGTCAGTCCGCCGGCAGGGAGCGTCTAATCATGG
>CAITZE010000154.1 GCA_903896775.1 uncultured bacterium | reverse complement strand
TGAACCCGGTCGATCACCCGTTGGGTGGTGGTGAAGGTAAAACCTCGGGCGGTCGTCACCCTGTGACGCCGTGGGGCAAGCCCACCAAAGGCAAGCGTACACGTAAGAACAAGCGTACCCAGAATTTAATCATGCGCAGCCGCCATTTGGCGAAAAAAGCTTAAGCGCGGATTTAAGACAGATTTAGAAACGGAGATCGGAACTTGGCACGTTCAGTTTGGAAGGGTCCCTTTGTCGACGGTTACCTGCTTAAGAAGGCGGAAACCGTTCGCTCCTCGGGACGCAACGATGTGATCAAAACCTGGTCACGGCGTTCTACGATTCTGCCGCAGTTTGTGGGCCTGACGTTTGGCGTTCACAACGGGCACAAGCATGTTCCGGTTCTCGTGACCGAAAACATGATCGGCCACAAGTTCGGCGAATTCGCCCCGACCCGCTTGTTCCACGGCCACACGGCCGGAGACAAGAAGGCGACGGCTTCAGCGCCTGCGAAAAAGGACTAAGTCATGAGCAAGAAAAGCGCTCCGCGCCGCGTCGGCGATACAGAAGCCAGGGCTTTCTCGCGCTCCATGCGTGTCTCGCCCCGCAAGCTGAACCTGATGGCGCAGTTGATCCGCGGCAAATCAGCCGAAGCTGCTTTGGCGGCTCTGTCGTTCTCGCCGCGCCGCATCGCGGTTGAAGTGAAGACCGTTTTGGAATCCGCGATCGCTAACGCCGAAAACAATCATCAGCTCGATGTCGATCAACTGGTCGTCGCCGAAGCTTATGTCGGCAAGTCGCTGTTGATGCGCCGTTTCCATGCGCGCGCCCGCGGCCGCGCCGGAGCGATCGCCAAACCGTTCAGCAATCTCACGATCATTGTCCGTGAGAAGAAGGAAGCCGCCTAATGGGTCAGAAAGTAAATCCAGTCGGACTGCGCCTCGGCATCAACCGCACTTGGGACTCGCGCTGGTACGCGACAGGCGCGTCCTACGGTCAGTTGCTGCATGAAGACATCAAGATCCGCGAATACCTGAAGAAACGTTTGCTTCAGGCTGGCGTCTCTAAAGTGATCATCGAGCGTCCGGCGAAGAAAGCCCGCGTCACCATTCACACAGCCCGTCCGGGTGTCGTGATCGGTAAGAAGGGCGCGGACATCGAAGTCATCCGCAAGGAATTGCAGAAGATGACCGGTAACGAAGTTCATCTGAACATCGTTGAAATCCGCAAGCCCGAAATCGACGCGCACCTCGTTGCCGAAAACATCGCGCAGCAGCTCGAGCGCCGCGTTGCGTTCCGTCGCGCCATGAAGCGCGCCGTGCAGGCCGCCATGCGCCTCGGCGCCGAAGGCATCAAGATCACCTGCTCTGGCCGTCTCGGCGGCGCTGAAATCGCGCGCGTTGAATGGTACCGCGAAGGTCGCGTGCCTTTGCACACGCTCCGCGCCGACGTTGATTACGGTGAAGGTACAGCTTTCACCACCTATGGCACCTGCGGCGTGAAGGTTTGGATCTTCAAAGGCGAGATCCTCGAGCACGACCCAATGGCGCAGGACAAGCGCGCCAACGAGGGCGGCAACGTGGCGCCTGCGAACGTTCGCCCGCAATAAGGTTCACTGAGATCAATCGAGTGCCGCCGGCGCTCGGATGGAAAACGGATAGACTAAAATGTCAATGCTGCAACCGAAACGCACCAAGTACCGCAAGGCCTTCAAGGGCCGCATTCACGGCAATGCCAAAGGCGGCAGTGCGCTGAACTTCGGCTCGTATGGTCTGAAGGCGCTCGAACCCGAGCGCGTTACTTCGCGCCAGATCGAAGCCGCACGCCGCGCTCTGACGCGCTTCATGAAGCGCCAAGGCCGCGTCTGGATCCGTATTTTCCCAGACGTCCCGGTGTCGAAGAAGCCCGCCGAAGTTCGTCAGGGTAAGGGTAAGGGCACGCCGGAATTTTGGGTGTGCCGCATTAAGCCGGGCCGCATCATGTTCGAAGTCGATGGCGTGTCGGCGGAAATGGCGCGCGAAGGTTTTGCGCTCGCGTCGGCAAAGCTGCCGATCAAAACCAAGATGGTCGCGCGTATCGGCGCGCACTAAGGAAACAACGTCATGGCAAAAGCACAAGATTTACGCGCTCAGAAGAACGAAGAATTGGAAGGCCGCCTCGGCGACCTGAAGAAAGAACAGTTCAACCTGCGCTTCCAGAAGGCCTCGGGCCAGCTCACCAACACCGCGCAATTCGGGCGCGTGCGCCAAGAGATCGCGCAAATCAAAACAATCCTGCGTCAACGCCGCGATACGGCCGCGTAAGCAGGGAAGGGTCAGGAAAAATGCCGAAGCGAATTCTCCAGGGCGTCGTCGTTAGCGACAAGGGCGATAAGACCATCATCGTGAAGGTCGAACGCCGCATGATGCACCCGATCTACAAGAAGTTCATCCGTCGCAGCAAAAAGTTCGCTGCGCACGACGAAAACAACGTATCGAAAATCGGTGACGTGGTCCGCATCCGCGAATGCGCCCCGATTTCCAAAACCAAGAAGTGGGAGTTGGTTCAAGATAATGCGGTCTAAGCCGCTTCATTTTGTTCTGGCCCTTTAAGGACGCACAGTCATGATTCAGATGCAGAGTAATTTGGACGTTGCCGACAACTCGGGTGCTAAACGAGTGATGTGCATCAAGGTCCTCGGCGGTTCCAAGCGCCGCTTCGCCGCCATCGGCGACGTCATCGTCGTTTCGGTGAAAGACGCCATCCCGCGTGGTCGCGTGAAGAAGGGCGACGTGCATCGCGCCGTTATCGTGCGCACGGCGAAAGAATTGCGCCGCGCCGACGGCACCGCGATCCGTTTTGATCACAACGCCGCCGTGCTGATCAACAAGCAGGGCGAGCCCATCGGCACCCGCATCTTTGGACCG
>CAITZE010000153.1 GCA_903896775.1 uncultured bacterium | reverse complement strand
GCTAAAGGGCGCGTTTCCGTGCCGGCGCCGTTTCGCGCCGTCATCCAGGGGCGCGGCTTGCATAGCGTCGCCCTTCATCCGTCGCTGATCGAACCCTGCCTTGAAGGCGCTGGCTTTGATCGGTTTGAAAATCTCGAAGCTGAAATTCCCGACTCTTTCGCGCCGGTAAAACGCAATGAAATCGCCGAACTCGTTATGGGCGAACTGCGTGAACTGCTGCTGGACGGCGAAGGCCGTATCGTTCTTCCCGACGAATTCATCGCCAAAGCCAATTTAAAGGACCAAGCCACCTTCATTGGTCAGGGTAAGTTCTTCCAAATCTGGGAACCGGTCGCCATCGCTGCGGCCGTAGAAGCCAAACGCCAGCGCGTGATCGCGGCGTTGAAGCAAAATGGTGGCGCATAATGTGTGCCGCTTTCACCACTGCGACGCCGTCACCCGCCACACCCGATCATATCCCTGTTCTTTTGAATGAAGTCATCGAAGCCTTAGCTCCTGAGGCAAGCGGTGTTTATCTCGACGGAACTTTCGGCGCCGGCGGTTACACCGTTGCGCTGCTGGAAGCCGCGCCGTGTGTTGTGTGGTCCATCGACCGCGACCCCGAAGCCTTGCAACGCGGCGCTGCTCTGCTGGAGCGGTTCCCCGGCCGCGTCAATCTTGTGCAAGGGCGTTTCGGTGATATGGCTGAGCTACTTGCGGCACGCGGCATCGCCGGCGTCGACGGCGTTGCGCTGGATCTCGGCGTTAGCTCGATGCAGATCGATGACCGTACGCGCGGCTTCTCATTCCTGCGCGATGGTCCTTTGGATATGCGCATGGAAAAAAGCGGCCGTAGTGCCGCTGATGTCGTCAACACTCTGTCCGAAAAAGAACTCTCCGACATCATCTTCACCTACGGGGAAGAGCGTCATGCCCGCCGCGTTGCACGCGCCATTGTCGAAGCGCGCCGCGAGCGTCCCTTCTCACGCACCCTGCGGCTGGCCGACGTGATCCGCGCCGAAGTGCGCCGCTCTCAGGACGGTATCGATCCTGCGACCCGCACTTTCCAAGCGTTGCGTATATATGTGAATGACGAATTGGGCGAATTGGAGCGCGGCCTGTTGGGTGCGGAGAAGCTATTGCGCCCCGGTGGAATTCTCGCCGTGGTGTCCTTCCACTCACTCGAAGACCGCATTGTCAAAACGTTCCTGAAAGCGCGCTCGGGTTCAGCCCTGCGGCCTTCGCGCCATACGCCCGCAAGTTTAGGTGCAGCGCCCGCCACTGCGACGTTCACACCGCTCTCACGCCGGCCCGTCGGTCCTACCGAAAGCGAGATTGCGCGCAACCCCCGCGCCCGCTCGGCGCGTTTGCGTGTTGCTCAACGCACTGCCGCTCCGTCCCTCACCGCCGTTACTGGGGGGCTCTCATGAGAGCATCCTGGTTCCTGTGGGGAGCGCTCGCGATTTGCGTCGGCGTCTGTTTGTTTCTGCTTAAATATAAAGTGCAGGCTTTGGAGAACGAGCTTGTTGCGCGCCGGGAGCAGGTCGTTCGCGACCGCTCTGCCATCCGCGTCTTGCAGGCCGAGTGGACTTACCTCAACGATCCTGAGCGTCTGCGGCGCCTGAGCGCCGAGCATTTAGGCTTTGGCCCTGCCACAACGCAAAACGTAGCCGACATTTCGACATTGCCCGTTCGGGCCGGCGCTGACGCTCCCGCGCAAGTTCAGCCGTTGCCTTCCGTGACCGCGCCGAAGCCCGGCAATGACATCCAAGCGCAAGCGCGCCCGGTCAGCACGGAGCCGACAGGCTTCGGGCCGGTCCTTTTCTCGCGGCTACAGCGCCTGTTTCTTTCGACGTCCGCCGGCGCAGCGACCTTTCCGCCCTCCTCCGCTCAGGGAGGCACGCGATGATGAATGGCAGACAAGACCGCCGTCGTTTGTTCCTCTATCCCGGCGAGGAAGTGAAACCGAGCCGCGAACCTAAACTGCGTTTGCAAAGCTCGACCACACGCGCAGTCGAAACCGGACGTATGCGCCTGATCGTCACCGCCGGCATTTTTGGCGCGGCCTTCACCATGATTGGCTTACGCGTTGTCGACTTGATGGTTTTCAAGGAAGGCCCGGCATTTACCGCTGAGAAGTCTCACGGCATTGCGCGCCCTGCGACAGCACGCGCGGACATTGTGGACCGCAACGGCGTGATCGTTGCCACCAACCTGCCGACTGTCAACCTCTACGCCGATACACATAAAGTTCCGGACGCCAAAGAAGCGGCCGAGAAATTGGCGGCGACGTTACCCGACCTTAAATTCGATGATTTGTTCAAGCATCTGACATCCGGTCAGCGCTTTATGTATCTGCGCCGCAATTTGACGCCGGCCGAGCAAATGGCTGTAAATCGCCTCGGCATTCCAGGCCTGTCCTTCGAAGATTCTGAAAGCCGCGCTTACCCGCAGAGCTCGCTGTTCGCTCATGTCGTCGGCGTCACCGATCCCGACAACCATGGCCTCGCCGGTGTCGAGAAAAACTTCGATGATGTTCTCAGCACACAGCAAGAACCGCTGCGACTGTCCCTTGACGTACGCGTACAGCACGCCGTGCATGAAAGCCTTGCGGCATCTCTGGTGCGCTATCACGCCGACGGCGGCAGCGCCGTAGTCATGGATGCGCGTAACGGCGAAATTCTTGCGATGGTTTCCCTGCCCGACTACGACCCGAAAGACATGGGAACCGCGTCGAAGGATTCGCGTTTCAACCGCTCGACGTTGGGCCTTTACGAAATGGGCTCGACCTTCAAGCTGTTCACCGCAGCAATGGCCATCGAAAACGGCACCGCGCAACTCAACAGCCGCTACGACGCTTCGACACCTATTAAGATCGGACGCTTCACCATCAGCGACTTCCACGGTCTCAATCGTATGGAGTCCGTACCGGAAATTCTGATTCACTCGTCGAACATCGGCGCAGCCAAAATGGCGCTGGAAGCCGGTACTGACGTGCAGAAGGCTTTCTTAAAAAAAATCGGCTTGCTTTCGCCGCTGCGCCTTGAACTACCCGAGACCGGAACGCCGCAGTTCCCGTCTACCTGGCGCGATATCAACACCATCACTATTGCCTATGGTCACGGCATTTCGGTGACGCCCATACATGTGGTTTCGGCGGTGAGCGCCTTGGTCAACGGCGGCACCTTGTATCCGCCGACAATCATTCACCGCACACCTGGCCAGATGCCGCAGGGCACACAAGTCATTTCAACAAAGACCTCCGAAGATCTGCGCGCGATGATGCGGCTGATCGTGCTCTACGGTTCGGGCAAACAAGCTGACTCACGCGGCTACATGGTCGGCGGCAAAACCGGCTCGGCCGAAAAAACCACCCAGCACGGCGGCTACTCCGAGCACTCGTTGCGCACGTCGTTTGTGGCGGCGTTCCCGATCGACGCACCGCGTTATGTTGTGCTGGTGCTTCTCGATGAGCCGCACGGCACCAAAGAGACTTACAACTTCGCCACCGCCGGCTGGAACGCAGCGCCCACAGTCGGCAGCATCGTCAACAAAATCGGCCCCATGCTTGGCGTATTCCCAATGGGCCATGCCGATAATTTCGATCCGCTTCCCGGTCTCATGCAGATCTATGGCACCAGCGAAACGCACAACGAATACGCCAACAGCCCCGCAGTTGTGAAAACCAGCGCTCCGGCTGCGCCCGCGCATATAGCTCCGCCCGTTCAGGCGTTTGATGACGAAGAGACAACCAAAGTTGCCGTAACGCGCGCGACACCTAGTGCAACGGCAGCGCCTGGCCCCGATAGCATCGGCGGACTGATCGACGACATAGACGTGCAGGATCTCGGCGTTTCCGGTGGGGGCACCGGTGCGCCTGAGTGAACTGCTTGAGGAATTAGGGATGGATCAACGCGCGTTGAAGGATCTGGATATCACCGGGCTGACGGCGGACTCGCGCGCCGTGCGTCCGGGATTCCTGTTCGCCGCCCTGCCCGGCGCGACGCTCGACGGCCGCAGTTATATTTCCGACGCCGTGAAGCGCGGCGCGACCGCCGTGCTCGCTCCGCCGGGAACTGACCTCGCCGCCAATCGCGCGGACAGCGCCGGAAATGTTGTCCGCCTGATCACTGATAGCAATCCCCGCAGGCGCTTTGCTTTGATGGCCGCGCGCTTTTTTGGCGTGCAGCCTGAGACGGTTGCTGCCGTGACCGGTACGAACGGAAAAACCTCGGTCGCCCACTTTACACAACAGATTTGGACTCAGCTCGGCTTCCGCGCGGGCTACATCGGAACCCTTGGCGCTTTCGGTCCTGGTCTGCACGTCGATGGCAGCCTGACGACACCCGATGCCGCCAAACTGCACACGCTGCTGGCGGATATGGCCCAACGCGGCATAACGCATCTCGCCATGGAAGCCTCGAGCCACGGCTTGCACCAGTTCCGCGTTGATGGCGTTAAAATCTCCATCGCCGGCTTCACCAACATGACTCGCGATCATTTGGATTATCACGGCTCAATGGCTGCTTACATGGCTGCCAAGCTACGTCTGTTTTCCGACGTCATGGTCGATGGCGGCACGGCAGTTTTGAACGCCGACAGCTCCGAATATGCCGCCTTTGAAACGGCCTGCATGCTGCGCGGTCATCGCCTTTTGCGTTACGGCAAGGCCGGCGTTGAGCTGCAACTCGTTACTGTGCAGATCGATGGCGCCACGCAAATGTTGGATCTTATTGTTCTCGAAAAGAACTATCGCGTGCGCTTGCCGCTCGCCGGCACTTTCCAAGTCGCCAACGCGCTGTGCGCTTTAGGTTTCGCCATTGCCGGCGGGGCTGATCCCGCTGCTGCGGTTGCGGCGCTTGAACATCTGCACGGGGTTACAGGACGCCTTGAACGCGCCGTACTCAAAGGTGACGCACCTATATATGTCGACTACGCCCACACCCCCGACGCGCTTGAGACCGTATTGAATGCCTTGCGTCCTCATGCCACTGGCAAACTTGCGGTAGTGTTCGGATGCGGCGGTGATCGTGATAAAGGCAAACGTCGGTTGATGGGCGAAGTCGCGAACCGCCTCGCCGATGTGATTTACGTTACCGACGACAATCCGCGTTCAGAGAATGCCGCGACGATCCGCAGCGAAGTTCTGCAAGGTTGTCCGAGCGCCGTGGAAATCGGCGACCGCGCCGAAGCCATTGCTGCCGCTGTTGAAGCTCTTTCCGTCGGCGATGTTCTGTTAGTTGCCGGCAAAGGTCATGAGACCGGTCAGATTATCGGCACAAAAGTCATTCCCTTTAATGACGCCGATGTGGTGCGCCAGATCTTGGAGGCGCGGTCATGAGCGCCCAGGAAAAAATGAGTCTCTGGACATCGGAAGAAGTTATCAAAGCGACAAACGGAATCTGTGCTGGCACGTGGACAGCCAATGGCGTGTCCATCGATAGCCGCAGCGTGAAAAGCGGTGATTTGTTTGTTGCCTTGAAGGGGCAGAGTTTCGACGGCCATGCCTATGCCCTTGCCGCACTGAAGCAAGGCGCCTCTGCCGCACTCGTACACAGCGAGATCAAGGATTCCGGCGAATACCATAATCGCCTGGTAATGGTTAAGGATACGTTTGCAGCGTTGCAAAATCTTGCAAAAGCGTCTCGCGCGCGTACCAACGCGAAAATCATCGCTGTCACCGGCAGCGTCGGCAAGACCGGGACCAAAGAAGCACTCAAGCTTGGCTTGAGCATGCTGGGCAAAACGCATGCGACTGAAGGCAATCTCAATAATCATTGGGGTGTGCCGCTCAGTCTTGCACGCATGCCCGCCGATGCGGCTTTTGGCGTGTTTGAACTCGGCATGAATCACGCTGGCGAAATTGCGCCGCTGTCGCAGATGGTGCGCCCGCACGCTGCTATCATCACGACCGTTGAAGCCGCACATTTAGAGTTCTTCAATTCAGTCGCAGAGATCGCTGATGAAAAAGCCGCGATCATGGCTGGCCTTGAGCCCAATGGCAGTGTCGTATTGCCGCGCGACAACGCGTGGTATGTACGCATTCTGGCTGCTGCCAAAACATATAACTGCAAGAACATTGTTAGCTTCGGAACCAGCGGCGATTCCATCGCCCGTCTTGTGTCGTGGTCGCTAACGCCAGATGGCACGCAAGTGGCCGCCGAGTTCGACGGCGAGCGCATCACTTACGACATGATTGTGAGCGGTCGTCATTGGGCTCTGAATAGTGTCGCGGCAATCGCAGCTGTGCGCGCGGTCGGTGCAGACTTTCATAAAGCCGCTGGTGCACTTTCCAAACTCGATGCGCCTGAAGGCCGTGGCGCGCGTAAACATGTGCCGGTTTCCGGCGGCGATATTCTCGTCGTTGATGAAAGCTATAACGCCAGCCCCGCCGCCGTACGTGTGCTGGCAGAAACTTTGGCCCAGATGCATCAACCTGTGCACGGTACCCTTGGCACAGACGGCGGCGGCCGCTTGATCATGGTGTTGGGCGACATGCTGGAGCTGGGGAGCAGCGCTGCAGCATTGCATGCAGGCCTCGCACCCAGCCTCAAGGCCGCTGAAATCGACATCGTCTTCACCGCCGGCCCGCTGATGGAAAGTTTGCACAAAGCGTTGCCGCCGGCGATGCGCGGCGGCCATGCAGCGGACTCTCAGGCGCTCGCGCCCTTGGTCGCGGCCGCGGTGCATGCGGGCGATGTCGTCGCGATTAAAGGATCTCACAGCAGCCATATGGAGCGCGTTGTTGCTGCTCTCTTGGCGCTTGATACGACAAATAAGACGCCGTCGGCGCGTGCGGCCAACGGTCACTAGGGGGAAGCGAGCACAATGCTTTATTTGCTGTCCGAACTCTCAAGCCAGTTCAACGTCCTTAACGTCTTTCGCTATCTGACGTTCCGGGCGGGTGGCTCGGTTTTGACTGCGCTGATCGTCGCCTTCGTGTTCGGCCCTGCAATCATCCGCTGGCTGAAATCGAAACAGGGCTACGGCCAGCCCATTCGCACCGATGGTCCGCAGAGCCACTTAGTCAAGCAAGGCACACCAACCATGGGCGGTGTGATGATGCTGCTCGGTATCGGCATCGCTACATTGCTGTGGGCTGACCTCAGCAATCATTACGTTTGGATCGCCCTGTTCGTAACCATGAGCTACGGCTTCATCGGTTTCATGGACGATTATCTCAAGGTAACCAAACGCTCCGTGGGCGGACTCAAAGGCCGGCTGAAGCTGGTCGCAGAAATTGTTGTCGCCGGCATCGCCGTTTACTGGATCAGCGCGCTGAGCACGCCGGTCTTGCATGATCGTTTGGCTGTGCCCTTCTTCAAGGACGTGCTGTTCGATCTCGGCTTATTCTATATCCCCTTTGGCATCTTCGTCATGGTGGGCGCGGCCAACTCGGTCAACCTTACCGATGGCCTCGATGGTCTCGCGATTGTGCCCGTGATGATTGCCTCCGGCGTGTTTGTCATCATCGCCTACCTCATCGGCAATCTGGTGTTCGCCAACTACCTGCAAGTTAACTACGTGCCCGGTGCCGGCGAGCTCGCGGTTTTCTGTGGCGCTGTAGTGGGCGCGGGCCTTGGCTTCCTCTGGTTCAACGCACCGCCGGCCATGGTGTTCATGGGCGACACTGGATCGCTCGCCATGGGCGGCGCCCTAGGTTCGGTTGCGGTCGTCACAAAACATGAAATCGTGCTCGGGATTGTCGGCGGATTGTTCGTGCTGGAAACGGTCTCGGTAATCGTCCAAGTCGCCTCCTTCAAGTTGACGGGCAAGCGCGTGTTCCGCATGGCGCCGCTGCATCATCACTACGAAGAAAAAGGTTGGGCGGAGTCCACCGTCGTCATCCGCTTCTGGATCATCGCATTCATTCTTGCCGTGGCTGGTCTCGCCACGTTGAAGTTGAGGTAGCCGCTCTTATGGTTCCGACCCCGCAATATGCTGGCGAGCGCGTCGTCGTGATGGGCCTGGGTAAATCAGGTCTGTCAGCGGCTGCGTCTTTGCGCGCCGGCGGTGCGAAGGTCGAAGTCTGGGACGACAAAGCCGCGTCGCTCAACGAAGCCATGGCGAAGGGTTTTGCCGCGTTCGACGGCGCGTCCATGAATTTGGACGGCGCCCGGGCGATTATCTGGAGCCCGGGCGTACCGCACTCATTCCCCAAAGCTCACGCGCTTTCCGTGAAAGCGCACGCGGCGCACGTTCCATTGGTCTGCGACGTAGATTTGCTTCTCGAAGCTCAGCCGGAAGCGGCTGTGGTCGCGATCACCGGTACAAACGGTAAATCCACTACGACCGCCCTCACCGCACACTTGTTCCAAAACGCCGGACGCAAAGTCGCTGTCGGCGGTAACCTTGGCATTCCCGCTCTTGATTTAGAGCCTCTAGGAAAAGGCGGCACTTACGTACTGGAGCTTTCGTCTTATCAGCTGGAACTGGTGCCGCATCTGGCTTGTGATGCCGCTGTGCTGCTGAATATCACGCCGGACCATTTGGATCGTCACGGCGGGATGGACGGCTACATTGCTGCCAAACGCCGTATTTTTGCAAACCAACGCGCACCGCGCACAGCCATCATCGGTATCGACGACGAACACAGCGCCGCACTTTACGAAGCCTTGATCGGCGATGGTTTACATCGCGTTGTACCGATCTCCGTTAAGCGTGCGGTTGCCCATGGTGTCTATGTTGTGGATGGCGTGCTGGTCGACGCAACCGAAGGACAGCCTTCTCCGATCCTCGATCTCCGTCAGGTGCCGCGTCTTCCCGGCGCACATAACTGGCAAAACGCGGCGGCAGCGACGGCGGCAGCTTTATCGCAAGGAATTCCCGCCAGCTTAATCGCTTCCGGCCTCAAGACCTTCCCAGGCCTTAAGCACCGCCAGGAGTTGGTGTCAGTCGTGAATAATGTGTCGTTCGTCAACGACAGCAAGGCCACCAACGCCGATGCAACCGAGAAAGCCCTGCTTTGCTACCAAAACATCTACTGGATCGCCGGCGGACAATCGAAAGAGGGTGGCATTACGTCACTAGCGCCGCTGTTCTCACGCGTTCGACACGCTTTCTTGATCGGCGAAGCCGCTGAAGAATTTGCCGGCGCATTGAAGGACAAAGTTTCCTTCGCGCGTTACACCGACATGGAATCCGCCATTGAGAGCGCCGGCAAGATTGCGCTGGCCGAGAAGCTGCCCGGCGCAACGGTGCTGCTGTCCCCAGCCTGCGCTTCCTGGGACATGTTCAAAAGCTTCGAGCATCGCGGCGACGTCTTCCGTTCCACGGTTTTGAAATTATGGCCTCATGGCTCTGCCGCCTTGACGCCCGACGCACAGAGAGCCCGCTCATGACCGCACGCACAATCACGCGCACAGATATCAGCACCGTCGGCCGTTGGTGGTGGACTGTAGACAAGTGGATGCTGACCGCTACTGTTCTGCTGGTTGCGATCGGCATCATATTGAATCTGGCGGCGAGCCCGGCGGCGGCAACCCGCGTCGGCCTGGATGCCTTTCACTTCGTGCGTAAACAGCTCGCTTTCTTGCCGTTGATGCTCATGATCATGTTCGGCGTTTCCTTGCTGGCGCCGGTGCAAATTCGCCGCTTCGCAGCGGTTGGTTTCGTCATTTCTGCGATCCTGATGCTAATGACGCTTGCCGTCGGCTCTGAGATCAACGCCGCACGGCGTTGGCTTAGCATCGGCCCTGTCTCGCTCGGTCAGCCTTCGGAGTTCGTGAAGCCTTTCTTCGCGGTGGTCTCTGCATGGATGTTTGCTGAACACAAACTGCGCGAGGAGTTTCCGGGCAACTTTATCGCGCTCGGCTTGTTGCTGTGTGTCGTAGGTTGCCTGCTCAGCCAGCCGGATGTCGGTATGACGCTGGTCGTCTCTACCGTTTGGTGCGCGCAGTTCTTCATCGCTGGCTTGCCGATCTTCTACGTCATCCTCTTCGTGGTAATTGGCCTCGTCGGCATTGTTGGCGCTTATTTCGTGTTCCCTCACGTCGCCAGCCGCGTTGACCGCTTTCTCGATCCCACTGTCGGTGACAGCTACCAAGTCACGCAAGCCATGCGCGCTTTCCAGCAAGGCGGCCTGTTTGGACGCGGTCCCGGCGAAGGCCGCATCAAGGAAGCGTTGCCCGACGCGAATACGGATTTCATCTTCGCCGTCGCCGGTGAAGAGTTCGGCGTCCTGTTGTGCCTTCTGATTGTCGCCTTGTTCGCCTTTTTAGTTATTCGCGCCCTCACCAAGATGACGCGCGAAGAAAACTTGTTCGTGCTGCTGGCCGTCGGTGGCCTCGCCGTTCAATTCGGCTTGCAAGCCATGATCAACATGGCGTCCAGCCTGCACATGATGCCGACCAAAGGCATGACTCTTCCTTTCATTTCGTATGGCGGCTCGTCGCTGCTGGCACTGGGTGTCGGCATTGGCATGCTGCTGGCTCTTACCCGACGACGCCGTGACCCGGAAGGACGCGCGCAATGATTACACCTCGTAATTCAGGACGTTTAATCGTCTTGGCCGCTGGCGGCACCGGCGGCCACGTATTCCCAGCCGAAGCACTGGCTCAGAAACTGTTGACCCAGGGTCACCGCCTTGCGCTCGTCACCGATAAACGCGGCACCGGCTACACGGGCACGCTTGGACTTATCGACACACATCACATCAGCGGCCAAGGCATCAGCGGCAAAGGCGTTTCTGGAATGCTGAAAGGCGCCTTCGCGTTGGGCATGGGCCTTCTGCAAGCGCGCAAACTTCTGGAAGAACTCCGCCCCGCCGCCGTTGTGGGCTTCGGCGGCTATGC
>CAITZE010000152.1 GCA_903896775.1 uncultured bacterium | reverse complement strand
GATATTACAACAACCGTTGGCCGCACCGAGAAACTCATTCCCGGTATCGACGGCATCGAACGCGCCGAACTGTCGCCGGCGGCGATTTGCGCGTCGATGTGTCCGTTCGTGGTGCTGGGCGGCGCGCGCCGGCATATCCCGCAGCAGGCGCGCGTGCTGGTGCATCAGATCTGGCCGCGGCAGCGCCGCGACGACGCGATGGCGGCGACCTACAACGCGCAGGACTTCGTCGGATTGCAGCGCGAACTCGGTCAGCTTGCAAAGTACGTCGTCGAGATGGGCGGCGACATTGATATGTTTGAAATATCGATGCGCATTCCGCCGTGGGAAAGTCTGCATCCGTTGCTGCCGGAAGATTTGCAGCGGCTCAAGCTGACCAATATCGACGATCCGTTCGCGCCTGTGCTGGTCGGCACCGATCCTACAGCCTCGAATGCTGTGGTGATGCCGGTGAGCCGCGCATTCGATGCGACGGATAGCGGCTGGTCGGTCAGTGCAACGCCGGGCCAGCGCGGCATTTCGCGCAAGCATCCGCTGACCATTGAAGGCGAACCGATTGGCTCCTTCGAACTGTCTTTTACGTGCGGTGAGCAGGGCGTCACGGCGACCTATGTCGAGGAGCGCCAGTTGCGCGAGGATGCCACCAATGAGCGTCTTGCCATTGTCAGTATCGTAAGCGGGCGTGACTTCGGCTTGCGGCTTGCGGTGCGTTCGTCATCCGCTGAAAATAGCGGCGAGGCATTGCACTCGATGGCGCAGGCTGCGGTGCCAGCGGCGTTTATCGAACTGCTGAAAACCAGCGAGGGGCGCGCGCTGACGGTCGGTACGCAGAGCCTGCGCAAGGCGCGCACGTCGATCCGCCCCGGCAATACCGGATTCGCTGACGGCTTTGCGCGCACGCTGGCCGATTGCGGGAAGCAGTAGCAGCGCAGTTAAGCCCTGCGCGGGATTGCCGCTCCTCTACGTCTCGTGGCCGTCCTCCAGCCACTTCTGCATCGTGACGCGAGGAACGGTTTCAAAACCAAGGTGCTTGTAAAAATCGACCACTTGCGTGTTCGTTTCGCGCACCAGCAACATGACCTTCACGACGCCTTTATCTTTAAGCCGTTGCTCCGCAGCCTGGACCATCAATCGGCCAATGCCCTGGTTGCGATGCGCAGGATCGGCGGCGACATAATAAATCCAGCCGCGATGCCCGTCATGGCCGACCATGACGCTGCCGACGATTTGCCCAGCATCAAGTCCAACGAGGATGTCTGAATTTTCCTTCGCGCGGGCAAAGTGGAAGTCCTTCGACGGATCGTTGTAGCTTGTGACGAGATTGCAAGCCTGCCACAGCGCCGTGATGCCCGGTTCGTCTTCCGCGTTTGCGGTGCGAAGGGTGAAGCGGGACGATTCGACGTTATCTGGTTTCTCTATTGCCATTTCGACAGGCCACAGCGCCTTACGCTTTCCGCCTGGCCTGAATTTCGTCGATGGCCTGCACGACAGCGTCGAACGTCAGCATGGTCGAGGCATGTCGCGCCTTGTAATCGCGCACCGGCTC
>CAITZE010000151.1 GCA_903896775.1 uncultured bacterium | reverse complement strand
GGTTCGTCGAGAAGGAGCATGTCGGGGCGCGACAGCAACAGGCGACACAAAGCCACACGGCGGCGCTCACCACCCGAAAGCTTTGTGACTTCGCTATCCGCAGGCGGACAACGCAGAGCGTCCATGGCGATTTCGCAAGTGCGCTGCAAATCCCAGCCGTTGGCGGCGTCGATCTTTTCCTGCAACTCGGCCTGTTCGGCGATAGTTTCATTCATCTCATCGTCAGACAACTCGGTGGCGAATTTGGCGCTAACTTCCTCGAAACGGTCGAGCAGAGCTTTCACGCCCGCCACGCCGTCCATGACGTTCTGGATGACGGTCTTCTTGGGGTCCAGTTCAGGTTCCTGAGCCAGATAACCGACCCGCGCACCTTCGGCAGCCCATGCTTCGCCGTTATAGTCCTTGTCCATCCCGGCCATGATCTTGAGCAGGGTCGACTTACCAGAGCCGTTGACGCCCAGGACCCCGATTTTGGCTCCCGGCAGGAATGACAGAAATATGTTCTTCAAGACCTCACGCCCACCCGGGTAGGTCTTGTTGAGGCCCTTCATGACGTAGATGTACTGATAGCTGGCCATATTATGTACGCATTCCTGTGGTGGATTAGGCTCTGAAGCCGATGTGGGCTTTTACCCGATGGCCCGCCCGAGGACAATGCCAAGAACACCGCGCCCCGGGTCGGAACCGGCTGTTTGCAAAGCCCTCGCCACGTTTTGCCACTAGCGGCGCGCCCCAGCTTGGGCCAAGATTCCGCTTCTGGTTAAGGATGCCTGTCATGATGTCGCGCGATCCGCGTGAACCGACCCTGATTTCTATCGTCGTCCCGGTCTTCAATGAAGAAGCCTCGGTGGACACCCTGATTCCACGCCTGTTCGGGTTGCTGGAAACCGAAGGGCTTACTGGCGAGGTAATTTGCGTCGACGACGGTAGCCGGGATGGAAGCTGGGACAGGCTGGTGGCCTGGCGCACGCGCTATCCTGCCCTCACCCTGGTCAGCCTATCGCGCAACTTCGGTAAAGAGATCGCCATCGCCGCCGGGCTCGATATCGCCGAGGGCAATGCCGTAGTCCTAATGGATTCCGATCTCCAGCATCCGCCGGAAGTGATCCCTGAATTCCTGGCTAAATGGCGCGAAGGCTTCGATATTGTCTACGGCGTACGGCGAAACCGGAACTCCGACGGCGTGCTGCGGCGGACCTTCACGCGGACCTTCTACCGCCTGTTCAACAAGGTCTCCAACACGCCTATCACGCCCGACGCCGGCGACTTCCGCCTCATGGATCGTAAGGTGGTTGAAGCCATTCGGCGCATGCGTGAGCGTGCACGCTTCATGAAGGGCATTTATTCCTGGGTTGGATTCAAGAACGTGGCGGTGGAGTTCGACGTGGTCGAGCGCAAGCACGGCACAAGCTCGTTCTCCCCCACCCGTCTCTTCACTCTGGCCTTCGACGGAATTCTGTCCTTCTCGACGGTGCCGTTGCGCTTTGCCATGTATGCGGGCGCTTTGATCGCCTTGGCCTCCATCGCCATGGGTACCTATTACATGGTGCGTACACTGATTTTCGGCATCGACGTGCCCGGCTTCGCATCGTTGATCGTTTCGACGCTGGCACTGTCTGGATTCACTATGTTGCAGCTCGGATTGATGGGCCTATATCTCGGCCGCATCTACGACGAAGTGAAAGCGCGCCCGTTATATCTGGTGCGCGAGATCATCGGCAAACCGGCTCCGGAAAGCACCGCCAGTGCGCGCGTCAAAGACATGAGCGATGCGAGCCATTCTGCATGAACGTCACGTGCTTGAGTGCCTTTCATGACTAAGGCGATTGTTCTTTGCGCCGACGACTACGCCCTTTCCACGTCCGTCAGCCGCGCGATCCTTGATCTGGCTACTCATACACGCATTTCCGCATTGAGCTGCATGACGGCTTCACCCCATTGGCCCGAACATGGACCGTGGCTTGAGCAAGTGCGCGAGCTTGTCGATATCGGTCTGCATATCACTTTAGTCGATGAAACGCCGCTCACGGCCATGCCCAATATGGCACCTGATGGCCGCTTGCCGGATATCGCCACATTGATCCGCAAAAGCTTTCTTGGTCAGCTGGATTTGGATGAGATCGAAGGCGAAATCGCGGCCCAAATGACGGCTTTCCGTAAGGTAATGGGATATTCGCCGCAGCATCTCGACGGTCACTTGCATACGCACGTGCTGCCCGGCATTCGCGACATTGTTTCGCGCGTCGCGAATGAAATCAACCCACGGCCCTGGGTGCGCAACATCAGCGATAAGGTTTCAGCGATCCTGAAGCGCGGCGTGGCTGTGCCGAAAGCGACCTTCTTGTCCGCGCTCGGCAAAGGTTTCGCGTACGGCCCCAATGCGCCCTCGTTTTCGATGAATGATGGCTTCAGCGGCATTTACGGCCTGTCGCCGTCGGACGGCGATTACAGCGCTCTGTTCGAGCATTTCGTGGCCACAACGGCTAAGCGGCATGTGATCCTTTGCCATCCCGGTTTGACCGATGACGCTGTGGATCACGCCGACGTGCGGGGCGGCGAATATGCGTTTCTGAAAAGCTCCGCCTTTCTTGCCATGCTCGCACGTCATGATTTACGCGTAGGACGCTTCGCAGAGACAATGTCGTCGCAGGTCGCGTCATGACGACAGATTCCATGGCTGCGGATGTAAAAGCGGCGCATACCGCCCTCGCCCTTCATTGGCCGCGTATCGTCGCGTGCACCATTTTTATCGTGCTCGCACTGGTCATCCTGCACACGTTTCGCGACTACGGCATTTCCTGGGACGAGCAACTGCAGAACACTTACGGCAAGCTGCTGCTCGATTATTACAAAACCGGCTTTGCTGACCGCACAGCGTTCTCTTTCGTCAACTTGTTCCTCTATGGCGGCTTCTTCGATCTCATGGCCGCCATTGCTAACCTGGTGTCGCCCTTCGACGAATATGAAACCCGGCATTTGCTGGGCGGCCTCATTTTCTTGTTCGGCCTCTGGGGCGGATGGAAACTCACGCGGCTTTTGGCGGGAGAGCGCGCCGCGCTGATCGCACTGATCTGCCTTGCCACAACGCCGCTGCTTTACGGCCACGGCTTCATCAACCCTAAAGACAGCCCACTGGCGTGGTTGGGCATTTGGACGACCTATTTCATGTGCCGCATTTTGGGTGCGGCGGGTTTGCCGTCTTGGGGCGTCATCATCGGCTTCGCCATCAGTTTGGGTCTAACCATCGGCACACGTGTGGCCGGGATAGCCTATCTCGATTATTTCGCAGTGGTATTTGTCGTCGGCGCTGTTGCCCGTCACCTCAAAGGCGAAACCTGGGGCGGTACGACGACGCGTATGCGTGCAAGCGCGGTGCGATTGGCTGCGGCCTTGGTCCTCGCGATCGGCACTATGGCGCTGGTGTGGCCTTGGTCGGTACAACAGCCGTTGAATATCTTGGCCGCATTGCGAGCCTTCACGCACTTCGCGTTCTATCCAAAAGTGCTTTGGAATGGCCAGTTGATCCCGGCGGACCATATGCCGCAGACCTATCTGCCGGGCCTATTGCTCCTGCAGTTACCCGAATATGTTCTGCTCGGCCTCATTTCGGCGGTGGTTTTTGGATTCTTAGCCTGGCGGAAGAACATCGTTACGCTGTTCGCCGAACCACGTGCGCAGCAATATCTTTATGTTATCTGCAGCTTTGTAGCACCCCTCGCCGGGTATCTCTTACTGCATCCGACCGTCTATAACGGCCTGCGCCATTTCTTGTTCATCGTGCCGCCTCTGGTGATCCTTAGCGCCATTGGCCTTTATCAGCTGATCAGTTTTGTCGCAAAAAAGAACAACACCGCGAGCCTCGTGCTCAGCGTCGCGCTGGCGCTTGGCCTCGCCCGCGAGACTATGATCATGATTGGCCTGCATCCCTATGAGTATGTGGCTTACAACAGCCTTATCGGGGGCATCAAAGGCGCGGAAGGCCGCTTCGAACTAGATTATTGGGGAACGTCGCTGGCGGAATCGGCCCGCGAGCTTGGCAAGTATATCGCCAAGGACCCGGACCTCGGCCTTAACACCGGCGTCAACGCCAAGGTTTTTGCTTGCGGCGACCGTACGTCCGCCGGCCATTTCTTACCGCACGGCACGGATTTGACCGAAGTTCTGTCGGAAGCCGATTTCTATATGGGCATGACCGGCGTGCATTGCCTGGAGCCCATCGACAAGCCTTACCACACCGTGGTCGAGGTCAAGCGCCTGGGCGTAACGCTCGGCTACGTCCACGACTTGCGCCGCGGCGCGCCCTAGAGGCTTAAGGTTTGCCGATGCGAGGCGGGCCGCCTTTGGCGCTGCTGCCGAACGCTTTATCCAACACACGCGTTGAATCTTCGGCCAACGTAATCGCTTCGCTGATCAGCGCCAGGATTTGCATATTATTGCTCATGACATGACGCGCTTCGGCGCGCTGATCGTCTGTGATCTTTAATGCGCGAGTGAGAATATCTTTGCGGATCAGCATCAGGATGTCTTCGAGACGATAGCCATCCGGTTTGTCGTCGGTCACAAGAAAATGCGTCATGATGTTCCCCTCTTTGGATATGCGCGGGATTTTAACTGAACTCGCGGAGCACCGCCAGCAGGTGGCTGACTTGCGCGGGCCAGCCCCAATTTTGCATGAAGGCGGCTCCCGCGGCGCCGCGTTTAGCGGCATCGGCGCGGTCGGTATAAGCCCGTTCCATTTTTGTCACCAATTCGTCGATGGAGCTTTCACCCCAACCTTCCCACTCGCGGCGGTTAGTGATCGCGCCCATCGGGATTTGCATATCCAGGCTGTAGCAGTTGTCGTCCGCAAAGAGATCCAGGTGCCCGGTATTGCGCGATAGAGCCGCTGGAACTCCGCAAGCCATGCATTCCATGGCGACAAGGTTGGTGCCGCCTTCGCAGCGGTTTGGAAAAATCGCGAGATCAACTTCGCGCAATAACGGCGCGGTATCGGCGTTAGCCACCGCTCCGAGATCATGGAATGCGGCATCGGGTAAACCATTAGCACGCAGCCAGCCAGGCACATCAAGACGGCCCTCGGGCGTTAGACCTGGCGGTCCACTCACATGAGGCGACATACTCAAGCCTTGTGCTGCCATCTTGGGCCAAGGGTTATGCCAAGCGGTCACCAACACGGCGTCGTTGTGGCGCTGATAAAATCGCTTAAAGGCAGCTACGACCAGATCCTGGCCTTTGCGATATTCAAGCTTGCCGCCCGAGAACACAGCGAAACGGTTGGCAAAGCGGCCTGTCTTTGCACCGGGCTTGAATAAATCGAGATCAACGCCTTGGAAGCAACTGCGAACGTTGGTGACGCCGTGGCGCGCCATAACCTCAGCATTCCAAGTCGACCCGGCCACGATGAGATCAAAAGTCCGCGCCTTCGAGACGTTAGCTTCGGGAATGGTTGCGGACTCAAAAAACGGAATGCCCACGGTCGGTATGCCGCGCGTGCCCGACAGCACATCATAGAAGTCCAGGCCATCGCCAAGCGACAACAGCATGGGAAAGTCGACTTTCAAACCGCCCCGCTTCGCGCGTGCATGCCAGTCGGGCTGCGCGGTCAGCGCGGGGTGCAGCAACTTCATTTGCGCCGGCGTTAGGCGAATATCCTTTGAGGCGAGGAAGAGCGCTGGAACCAAATTCTTGCGCGCGAGTTCCACGGCCAGATTGACGCCGTAGGTCCCCCAGCCGCTGGGCATGCCCACGGTCCAGCCGATACCAACCTGAGAGAAATCACCAGCCATGCGGACGGAGATAGCACGGTTGATGATGGAGCGAAATAAGCGCCTTAGGCGGCGCGTGCTTTCATGATGTCGTCGATCAAAAACCCTTGGAACGTATGGATGCCGAGTTCGGCCCCGACTTCCAGAGCTTCATGGTCATCAACGCGGATCAAGACCGGGGTCACACCGCATTCGATGATGTATTTAATCGCTTTTGCCCGCGTCTTCAGGATTTCGCCGGCGCCCGCGCGCCAGTGCACTTTAGCAATGCTGGCACCAAGATAATCGAGATCAACCAGACCCAATGTGTCCGGGAAGATACGGTCAACCGCGATCCTGGCACCCTTGGATTTGATCAAGCCGCGCGCGACTTCGAATTCATCGAAATGCTCGACGATATTGGGTTGACGAAACTCGAAAAAGATTCTCGAAAGCAACTCGCGTGGCGCTTCTTCCAAAAAGTTCTCGAAGGCTTTCGTGAAGACAGTCTCGACATTGAGGTTGATCGAGAAATTCTCTTCGGCGAGATCTAGGCTTTTAAAAGCACGCAGGAAAATCTGGTCGAGCACCAAAGTAAAATCGTTGAACATGCGTCCCGAGCCGCGCATTTCGACGCCCATGAACAAGGGCTTGCGCAAGAGATTCATGCTGACGAAGTACTCATTCATCAAGTGTCGGAGCGGACGGTTGGGCGAATTCACGACGACAGCCTGATGCCGTATGAACGCCTTGACGAAATTGTCCGGCCCTAGTTCTTTGTAAGCGGTCATGACCTTGCGGACATCTTCCTCGCTGAAGGGTCGCAACTTCGCGTCAGCGGGCTCGCTTTCGGTAGCTTTCTGCTCGATCTCGGCATACTTCGCGATGCGTTCGGCCGCGGACTTATAAATCGCGGCTAGTTCATAGCTGATGACGAGACGACTTTGATCGATGGAGCCAAAGCTTTTTGGGCAGTGGGTCTCGATGGCGCGTAGCATCTGAATCTTGAAATCGCGCACGATACTGACCAGCGTGTGCTGGTCGGTACGCATCATCACGGCATAGTCGGTCGCCGAGGTCTGATAAACGCGGCCGCTGCGCTTGCCTGCGACTGCAATAATGCCTGCGCAGATCTGAGCATCCAGTTCCGGCGTGCGCTTGGCCTGCGGCAGCGCCGCCCCTGGACTTAGAACAATAAGAAAAGTGCCGCCAATAGGCGCCCGGCGCCATTGACCCATATCGATAACGAGCGTGCGGAGGTCTTGCGGCTTTTTCGAGGATGAGTCGGCGGCGCTGGTGGACCGTGCTTCGGCGGGTCGCAGTTCAGCTTCCGACATCGCATTCCCCATAACGTCCCCAGAGACGCAGTTATGACACTCAACTGACGTGCACTCCATAACTCTCGGTTGGACGGCCAAAATCAAGGCTGCGCTGCGGTCGTTACACCGTTAACGCACCCGCACATCAGATGTATTTAGGGCGACTCGGTTACCCACATTTCGATGGGGATTATTCTCGCGCGGGATAAGATGCGTTTCTGGTTTGAATAAGGACGCCCATGACGCCGATTTGGTTCAAGACCTATCAACTCTCCGATCTCGAAAAGCTGCGTCCCCATACGCTCGTCGACCGCCTGGACATCGACATCACCGAAATCGGCCCCGATTATCTGGTTGGGCGTATGCCCGTGAATGAGCATGTGCATCAGATGTTCGGCGTTCTGCATGGCGGTGCTTCGGTAGCGCTGGCTGAAAGCCTGGGCAGTGTCGCAGCTAATATGGTGATCGACGACCAGCGCCAATTCGGCGTCGGCCAGGAGATCAACGCCAATCATTTGCGTAGTGTCGCGAGTGGGTTTGTCACCGCCGCCACCAAGCCGTTCCATATTGGTGCGACAACGCACGTTTGGGGCATCGAAATCCGGGGCGACGACGGCAAGCTTGTTTGCATTTCCCGCCTCACAGTGGCCATTCGCGACCGTAAAACCTAATTGGAAAGCCTAGCTGGGCGGCCTTGCTGGGCCCTGACCCCTCGGATAAAGTCGGCCCTTAGCGAAAGCCCCGGGGGTATGACATGGGCAAGACGGCGAAAGCCGCAAAAACGAAGTCAAAAGTCCAAGTTAAGGCCGAGACGACGCCGACAGTGTGGGGCTCCAAACCCCTGGTCGGAATCATCATGGGTAGCACCTCCGACTGGGACACCATGCGCCACACGGCGGCGATGCTGAAAGACTTGCGCGTGCCCTTCGAGGCTCGCGTCGTCTCCGCGCATCGCACCCCTGACCGCCTTTATAAGTATGCTACCGGGGCGGAAGATCGCGGCATAAAGGTGATTGTCGCAGGGGCCGGCGGTGCGGCTCATCTACCGGGCATGACTGCTTCAATGACGATCTTGCCCGTGCTGGGCGTGCCGGTGGAAAGCAAAGCGCTTAAAGGGCTCGATAGCCTGCTCTCCATCGCTCAGATGCCAGGCGGTATTCCAGTCGGCACGCTGGCGATCGGCAAAGCCGGCGCAAAAAACGCTGGGCTTTTGGCGGCGGCAATCCTTGCGCTGAACGATCACGATCTCGCCGACCGTCTGACCGATTGGCGGCGCGCGCAGACGGCCAGCGTTGGTAAAAACCCGGTCGCTTAATCTCCACAACTTTTTGAGTCCCGCGATGCACCGTCTTCTTCCCGGCGCCACTATTGGAATTCTCGGCAATGGCCAATTGGGCCGCATGCTGTGCCTTGCGGCCGCCCAGCTCGGCTATCGTACCCATGTATTCGGACCCGAAGCCGATAGCCCGGCAGAACAAGTCGCCGGCGTGTCAACTGTTGCGGCTTACACCGATGAATCCGCTCTGGCTGCATTTTCGGCCGCTGTGGATGTCGTGACATTCGAGTTTGAAAACGTGCCCGCCCAAGCCGCCGCTTTTCTCGCGGCGCACACCAAAGTCCGCCCCTCTTGGCGCGCGCTGGAGGTTTGCCAAGACCGCGTCAAAGAAAAGCAGTTTTTCGCATCGATTGGCGCCGCGACGCCGCCGTGGCAGCCGATTAATTCTCTTGCCGATCTCAAGACGGCTTTGACCAAAGTTAAACCACCAGCGGTGTTGAAGACCTCACGGCTCGGATACGACGGCAAAGGCCAAGCGAAAATCTTGAACGCTTCGGATGCCGACGCAGCCTGGAATACAATCACCGGCGGAAAAGCGCATACGACTAATGGCGGCGCTTACGCCGTGCTGGAAGGTTTTGTCGACTTCCGTTGCGAAGTCTCTGTCATCGCGGCGCGCGAACAAGACGGCAAGATCGTCTGTTTCGAGCCATCAGAGAACGTGCACGCGAATCATATGCTAGCCACGTCTACGGTGCCCGCGCGTATTGACGCGACGACAGCAGCGGCTGCCATGGATATCGCGACCCGTGCTGTCACAGCCCTCGACCTTGTTGGCCTATTAGCTGTGGAGATGTTCGTCACAAGTGACAGCACTTTACTCTGCAACGAGATGGCGCCGCGCCCCCACAACTCTGGACATTGGACTCAGGATGCTTGCGGCACCGATCAATTCGAACAACTGATCCGTGCTGTGGCCGGCTTGCCTTTGGTGGATCCGGCACGCCATGCCGATGTGGTTATGAAAAACCTCGTTGGCGCGGATGTGAATAATCTCGATGGCTATCTCGCCGACCCCGCCGCCCATATCCACCTGTACGGCAAAACCGAGGCGCGACCCGGGCGTAAGATGGGTCATGTCAATATCCTGCGGCCTAAAAGCAGCTAACCTTACAGCCCGATATCAAACCGCTCCAAATTGCGCTAACCTCCGCCCGTTCAATATGTCGGGGGAGGCCTGATACGTATTGATACAGCACGTTCTCACATGATTGGGATTCCTCACGCATTGCCTTCTCTGCGGCGCGATTCCGCGCGAGTTACACGCATGACCCAAACGGACACATATCCATGAAAACAGCTGCTAGCATTTTAGTCATCGCCGCGCTTCTCACTTCTTGCCACAAGAACGACATGTCTAAGATTGCCGGGGTGGTTGATCAGTTCGAAGTTGTGTCCACGGTTGATGCATATGGCGGCGCGACACCCGCAGGCGCTGCGGGCCCATACACCCTCATCACCGGAATTGTGCACGGTAAACTCAACCCAACGCATCCAGACAATGCCGGCATCGTCGACATCGGCAACGCATCACGCGATGCAAATGGCTATGTCGATTACACAACGGACGTTGTGATCCTGCGGCCAAAGAACGCGAGCAATGCGCGCCGCGTGCTGTTCTACGACGTGGTCAATCGCGGCAAAATGGCTGGTTTAGGAAGCTACATCGGCGGCGAGAATCCATCTAACGGCGCAGCACCCGATGAGACTTATCCATCATTGCTGCGCGACGGGTATACAATAGTCTGGAGCGGCTGGCAGTCCGATGTCCCGCAAACCGGTGCAGGTGACACCAAATCCTTCGGCACACGATTCCCCATCGCTAAAAACAAAGACGGCTCATCGATTACCGGTTTAACCCGCGAAGAATATGTCAAAGACTTCGGTAAGGACGGCGATACAACCCCAACAATCTCCCTGACTTATGCGCCCGCATCAACGACGGATAAATCCGAAGTCGTTTTTACGGCGCGCCAATCCTGGCTTAATGCTGCAGGCCAAGCCGATTACCAAGCCCCTTCCGCACCGGTTACGGAATGGTCCTATGTGACAAGCGACGGCGGATCTGTTGGCGTACAATTTACACCGCCATCGTCTGTACCGGGCCCGGGCGGAACTGATGTGCCTGCCGATGCCGGCACAATTTATGAATTTGTCTACCGCGCTAAAGACCCCGTTGTTGCGGGCGTTGGTTTTGCCGCGGTACGTGACCTCATCTTCTTCTTGAAGACGGCGGATGCCGACGCGAAGGGCAAACCCAATCCTCTTGCCGACATGAAAAAAGCGGTCTGCGCCGCGGGCAGCAATTGCGCCGCCGATCCTAAAACAAACTTCGATGTCGCGATTGGCG
>CAITZE010000150.1 GCA_903896775.1 uncultured bacterium | reverse complement strand
GATCTGGCTTGAACCAGCATGAAAAGGGCGCCCAGAAGCAAAGGCGCCGTGCGGGTCATCAGCGCGGATAATCTCCGCAGCAGGATGGATGGACCTATCAAAGTCATTTCCTCGTTTCCTTGGCCATAACTCATCGGACACAACGTCACCCACCAGGATCACAACGCCTGGCTGTCTTGAGTGTTCCCTGTGCTCGATGCCCGGATGTTTTGCCGTTCTCGTCCGGTTTTTTTATGACTGGAAAAATCCACTTCCAGTCATTGGGCGATATCCTCCGCCCTTGGTGGACCGCCGTTTCCGTGGTGGCCCTTATGGCGGGCGGATTATTGGGTAAGGAGGGGTTGGGGTGGCAACAAAAATAAAATTGCGCCATATGCTGCTATAAGCGGAATTTTATTGCGAAGATTTCGCCGAATGAATCATGATCGCTCTTGGACCTGTTCAATCCTTGGGCAGGCACTTGCCTTTGAGCCCCAATCCCTGGGGATTTTTGGTGGTATTTCAGTTTCTTATTTAGACACACTATAAGTTCGTCTTTAGGGCGTCATAAACCGTTACAATGAGAAAAATAAGAAACAATATTCCAAAAAAAACGTGTAATTTTCAACTATTAGTAGTTTATTTGCGGGGAATTTGACTCAATTAGGGGCAATTGCGCCACCTGGCCACGCGTTTTGCGGATGAATTCGACGCGGCTCAATTGCCCGTAAGGGCTTGCCAGAAGCGGCCAATCAGATCGGGATTGGTTTGCGCGACTTCCATGCCCGGCAGTTCATGCGGTGCGAGACCCACATGGGCCGCAATCATCACGTCGCGCCAAATATGCGCCGGTAAGCCACCGCCTGTTACATTTTTCATGCCCGCGCCGGAATCATTTCCCACCCAAACGCCGGTGATATAGTCGGCCGTGAAGCCCATGAACCAAGCGTCGCGGAAGTCCGAGCTGGTTCCGGTCTTGCCAGCCGCGGGATATCCAAAAGCCGCCGCTGTGCCGGTGCCGCGCGCGATCACTTGCGTCATGAGATGGTTCATGACGGACAGGGCCTCAGGCGCGATGACCTGACCCAAACCGCCGCCCTCGCGGGCATAAAGCTGTTTGCCGTCGCGGTCGGTGATGGTGTCGATGGCATAAGGCAGCACCGCGTAACCGCCGTTGGCAAAGGGGGTGTAAGCCCCGGTCAGATCTAAAAGCGTGACTTCGTTGGACCCCAAGGCCAAGGAAAGCTCCGGCTTTAGGTCTTCGGAAATGCCCAGACGGTGCGCGACCGCCACGACGTTTTTGGCGCCAACATGCTGTGCGATACGCACGGCCACCGTATTGATTGATTTGGCGAAAGCGGTTTCCACGGAAACCGGCCCCGCATAGGTGCCCTCGAAATTCTGCGGCCTCCATGTCCCGATTTTGATAGGCGCATCGGTCACGATGTCATTGGGCCCGTACCCAGCCTCGACGCCGGCCAGATAAACGAAGGGCTTAAAGGAGGAGCCAGGCTGGCGCAGCGCCTGGGTCGCGCGGTTGAACTGGCTGTCGGAATAATCCCGCCCGCCAACCATGGCCCGGACAGCGCCATCGGTCCCAAGCACGACGATGGCGCCCTGTTCGACCTTCAGCTTCTCCCCTGATTCCGCGAGGCGTTTTTCCAGCGCGGCTTCGGCTTGGGCCTGAAGGCGGCCATCGAGCGTCGTATGAATGATGAGGTCTTGATTGATCGCACCGACGTAAGAATCCACCTGCGACAGCACCCAATCGGCGAAGTAACGGCCGTGGCTTTCGGGGTTGATGACAGCTTTGAGGGCATGATCGGCGGTATTGAGCGCCACTTTGGCCTGTTCGGACGTCAAAGCACCGGTTTCGACCATGGTCATGAGCACAGTGCCGGCGCGGTCTTTGGCCCGGTCGGGCTCATGAACGGGATTGTAGTGTGACGGGGCTTTCAACAGGCCCGCCAAAACCGCTGCCTGGAAGATCGTGAGGTCCTTGGCGGGATGATTGAAAAAGCGCTGGGAGGCGGCTTCGAAGCCATAAATGCCGCTGCCGAAATAGACGCGGTTCATATAGAGCGCCAGGATTTCGTCCTTGGTGAACATGCGCTCGAGTTTGAGTGCCAGCAGCATTTCCTTGATCTTGCGCGAGATGGTGCGGTCGGGCGTCAGAAACAGGTTTTTTGCGACCTGCTGGGTGATGGTCGAGCCGCCCTGAAGCATGGCGCGGGCGCGCACATCGGTCACCAGGGCCCGCAGCAAACCGCGCGGATCGACGCCAGGGTGATCGTAGAACCTGCGGTCTTCGACGGCGATAACGGCGGCCGGCACGTAAGCCGGCAAAGCTTTCAAGTTGATGGTATCGCCGTAGATGTCGCCAAAATTAGCGAGTTCCCACCCAGTGGAGTCTATGAGACGGATATTGGGACGGCGCGTCAGTGTCGCCACGTCAACCATGGGCAGGTCGAGCCCGAAGAGGCCGACGATGACGCCTGCCCCCAGCGCGATCCAAACGAGAAGCGCGAGAAAGTTGTAGGCGATGGACGACACACGGAAGCCGCTGCGCGGTTTGCGCGTCTTGTTTGAACCACTGGCACCGCCTGTGCCGCGTTCGGTGTCGCCGTCAGGCTTGCGCTGCTTCGCTTTAGCCATGGTGGTGATATAGCATTAAAATTGCGGAGCCCCTTAGAGTGGCTTATGCAGAATAAATACGGCGGTTTAAGGGCGCGTAAATGTCGCGCTTCAATATCAGGGAGCACCCATGGCCAAAAAGAAAAAAGCGGCGCCAAAGTCCAAAGCTAAAAGCAAAGCCAAGACGCTTAAGGCTAAGACACTCAGAGCTAAGGCTGGCGTGAAAAAGGCCCCTAAGAAAGCCGCTCAGAAGAAGGCCGCGAAGAAGCGTCCTGCAAAAAGATCCTCCGCCAAAGCGGTAACGCCGTCGGGCTTGCGCGTGCAATTGCCGCCGGCCCTTGAAGAGCGCGTACGGGCTTTGGCCGCTACCATGAATGTTCCGTTGGAACAGCTGCTGGTCATGGCGCTGGGTGAATTCACCGAAGCCTGGGAAGATCACATGCAGACCATTGGCGATCTGAACCACGGCGATGACCGTATGCAAATCGTGGTGCCGAGCGAAGAAGCAAAAAAAGAAGAATAAGTCGGCGCTAAAGCACCAACTCGAAATCAGCACCTTCTAATACCCGGCCGTTGACCATCACTTCGATGCGGTGGCGGCCGGGGTAATAGACGCGTGTGGTAATGGGCCGCACGGCATGTCGGCGTTCCAACTGCAGTGAATCTTTGGGCTTCAACACGAGCGTCTTCCATTTGAAGACCTTCGGAGATGTGCCGCCGTTTTTCTTGCGGTGATGCACAACGTAATCGAGCACGATATTTTGCGGACTTGAACTTAAGCTCCGCAACTCCAGCGCAAACGCCGCGTGGCTGCCGTACTTCACTTTGGGTGTCGTCAGAACAAAACCCGCGAGCTTGATTTGCGGGCGCTCAGCGAACCCGAGTGCAGCCAGTGTGTTGACATGCCCGGCTTTAATAAGCGTGCGGCACGCATGACGCACAAGACGCATGCGTTCGGGCGGCGCGTTTTTCATCCACCGCTTGGCGAGCGCCGCCACGACATCCGGATGATCCTTGGCGATGTCGTTGAGGCTATTGGCGACAGAGCGGCGCACATATTCGGACGGATCGTCTTTCAAAGACTCGAGCAGCGGCAGAAGCGGCGAGGGATCGTCGATAAACGCGCGCAGCCGCAAGCCCCACGGCAGACGCGGGCGTGAGCCTTCGGAGGCGAGGCGGCGCACGTGGGCATTGGAATCTTTGGCCCACTTTTTCAGGTAGGCGAGAACCTTGCGCGGATGCTTCTGCAGAAACGGTCGGATGGCGAATTCAGCCGTGCTGCGGATTGTTAGCGCGCCCAAGGCAGCAAGCGATTCATCTATATGATCGAAGCCATAGCGTGCGACGTATTCGCCCATGGGCCAGATCACCATCCCGGCGAGGCCATGAGATTTATCGTCGATAGGTTCGCCGGATTTATCCAAGGGCCGCAGAGTCGCAGTGAGAAGTTTTAACGCGCGCGGCACGTCCTTGGGCAGATATGTGCCGAGCTCAGCGGCGATTTGAAGAACGCGCTGCTTGAGTTCGAGGTTTTTGAAATCCTTCACAGCGGCGGCGGTGAAGGATTTATCGTCAAAATCTCGCCACGCGCGCTTTAAAGCACGCGCGAGGTCATTCACCAGCGCAGCGTTAAAGAGCTCCTTGAAGGGCTCGGTGGTGGAGGCCGGCGGCACGACGTAGCCTTACAAGCGGGGTTTAGACGTCCAGGTTTTGGACGTCGAGAGCGCGTTCCTGTATGAAGTCACGGCGGTGCTCGACGATATCGCCCATGAGCGTGGAGAACACTTCATTGGCTTCGTCAGCGTGGTTCACCTTGACCTGAAGCAGCGTACGCACATTCGGATCGAGCGTCGTCTCCCACAGCTGACCGGGGTTCATTTCACCGAGACCTTTGTAGCGCTGCAGTGAGACGCCTTTTTTGCCACGCGCCATGATCGCCGCCAGCAACGGCACAGGACCGGAGATTTTTATATCTTCGTCTTTATAACGCAGCACCGCGTCGTGGGTGTAGGTGCCCTGCAACTCCGGCGCCAAGCCGTCGAGATGACGCGCTTCGGCGGAGTGCAGCGTGCGGCTGTCGAGAATGAAGGTCTCGGTCACACCGCGCACTGTGCGCGCGAACTTGAGACCGCCGCCGACGGCAGCTTCGCCGACCCAGCCTTTTTCGTACTCGGTCTCGAGATGATCCAGGCGGCGCGCCACATAATTCGCTGCGTCGCGCGCCAATCCTTCATCAGACAAGATGTCGGGTTTGAAAGCGCCGGCGATGGCGCATTGCTCGACAATGCGCGAGGGCAGTGTGCGAGAGAGCAGTTGCAGGCTGTGTTTGGTATCGCGGGCCTTATAGACCAGCCGCTTCAAATCTTCGCCGGCGACCTGACCGCCGCCGGAGACAATCAACGTGGCGCCGTTCAAGCCGGCGTTGATGAGGTAGTCCTCCATGGCATCGTCGTTCTTCAGATAAACTTCCGAGTTGCCCTTTTTCGCCTTGTAAAGCGGCGGCTGGGCAATCAGCAAATAGCCGTTCTCGATGATCTGCGGCATCTGCCGATAGAAGAACGTCAACAAGAGCGTACGGATGTGGCTGCCGTCCACGTCGGCGTCGGTCATGATGATGATCTTGTGGTAGCGCAGCTTCTCGATCTTGAACTCTTCCGGGCCGATGCCGGTGCCGAGCGCAGTGATGAGCGTGCCGATTTCCGCAGAGCCCAGCATCTTGTCGAAGCGCGCGCGCTCCACGTTCAGGATCTTGCCCTTGAGGGGCAAGATGGCTTGGAAGGCGCGGTCGCGGCCCTGTTTG
>CAITZE010000149.1 GCA_903896775.1 uncultured bacterium | reverse complement strand
TCTCGGGAATACAAATCACGAAATTAGTGTTGTCGCTAATCTTTGCGATAGCTATCGGTGTGGTGGTTGGTGTTTTAGAACAGAGACTAAGACTCGGTATTCTCGTCGCGGCTGCTTATCTCGCTATTTATTGGGTCTCTCGTTGGCGAGTTAATTCTACGAATTTCCACGTCCTTTTTTGGCAAAATATAGTGCGCGTTCTGACGCGTATTGCCGGCCCAATTGCGTTAATTCCGATTTCTGTTTTCGGGTTTTTCTGGATTCTTGGCCGTATTATTAACCACGGTTACCGCAATGACGGGAGTGGAATGGTCGTCGCACTGTTCAGTCTTCTCGGCACATTTGGCGTTTTATATGCGGCGATCCCACTCGCTATAATTTATCTCATGTGGTCGGCATATACGTTCCCGCGCCCGGCTGGAGTCAGCCGCCGATCTCAGTGGTTTTACAGAGTCGTCGCCATCGCTTTTCCCATCGCTGTGATCGTTAGGTACGAGGTGAATTTTCATCTCACGCATGAAATGATCAATGAGGCGTGCCAGAAGCAAAAAACTATTACCAATGGGCAGATCGCCTCAGTTAATAGCGCTTTTATGTTGGCGAGAGACACAACGCTTGAAACGTATGCGCGTTTCGTTCCCGCATATCTCAAGAATTTTGAGCTGGACTCTCTGGAGCTCGATTTAAACGGAGTACGCCATTACGAGCGTTCGACGCATACGATTTTTCATGTCGCCTTGGCCCCGAAGCATAGCAATGCTGCGTGCACTAACAACGGCGAGCTTGCGGGGCTAATTGGCGGTGGTTTGGATGGTAAAACTTGTCTCGCTTATCGGGAAATCGATGTCGCCATTTCGCCTGTCGAGATAAAAGACTCGAATGAGAATTTCCACGCGGATCAAAAACCTAAATCACTCTTCGGCTTGATTGGCTCTAATGAAATCAGTTGTGGTGGCTCCGGTGTAATGGTTATCGATCGCGACACCAATGCAACT
Organism: uncultured bacterium; assembly: GCA_903896775.1. GTDB lineage: Bacteria > Pseudomonadota > Alphaproteobacteria > Rhodospirillales > Rhodospirillaceae > SHVO01. Next base: position 1,271 of record CAITZE010000149.1, on the reverse strand, counting down.
CTTGCTAAAGGCAATAAAATGACCTGCGAGACACCCAGCATCTTCGGATTGAAAGGCATTTTTGCCGACAGGCAAAGCTGCGCCGCTATATTGGGTGTGGCGGAAAACGAAATGCCCGGAGGGTTGCAAAGCTTAACCGGCATTAATCTCATACGGAGGGCTCTCTCAAAAACCGAGATTGACGAGAAAAGGGTCGCGCGACCGTAATGCGGCGGCAGCTAAAGTAATCTTAAGCCCAGAAATCGCCGTTCGAGTTCTGGCGTTCTTCGGCTTCTCTTTCTTTCTCTTTTTCCTCGCCCGTTTGTTCTTTTTTCGGCTTGGCTTTTTGCTTGGCCTCGAGGCGCGCGACGTTCTGCGGGGCGCGCAGATTGCCGGCCTGCACGGCGACTTGGACGCTCAACAAATTGGTGAACTCGTTGGACGGCGGGCGCGCATGGCCGCCGCCACCGCCGCCGTGGCTTTTGGACATCTCCAAAATCTGCTGCAGCATGTTGGCGGCTTGAAGAGGGCCGATCGCGCTCATGACGAAATCTCCGATGATGCGGAAATGGGAAAGCAGCGCGGCACGTTGGTATTCGCCGCGCGCGGCAAATGTGCGCGTAAGCTGTGTGAGGTAATTTCTGCTTCGGGGAAAGTTTTGCCCGGTATTTCCCAGCCCATATGGTCCGTTTGCGCGGCGTCCATATGGGAGCCCTGTGTCGCCGCCATCGCAAACGGCAGGCGCAAAATCTGTTGCGGTTTCAGGCCTCTGTCGTTGAATTGCATGCCCATGGTTAACCTCTTGGAAAGTCCTTGGCGGCTTCCTGATGCCATCATCAAGAAGCGAACGTACGTCTACATGCCTCTACAGGAGCAAAAACTGGGCCACGTGTTTTAGAAGGTTTGTGAGACTTTCTGCATGACGCGGAACTTAGTGAAGGAGCGAGCGTTCTAAGTCTGAGCCACGCCTTACAGGAGCAGAAACCTATGAACCGCTTTCGCAATGCTATTATTTTCGCGAGTGTGATCGGCAGCATCACGCTCGGCCATTTCGCCGTTTCACCCGCCGCCGCCCAGTCCGTTGTTGTGGGCGTTGGCGTCCCCGGCTTTAACTTTTCGTTCGACACGGGCGGCGTCGCTTACGCCTACCATGACGGCTACTGGGATCACGACCATCATTGGCACCGTTGGCGCAACGAACGCGAAGCCCGCGAATTCCGCGCGCGCTTTGCCGATCGCTACGACGACCGTTATCATGATCGCATCGAGAACGCCGGCTGGCGTGAAGAACG
>CAITZE010000148.1 GCA_903896775.1 uncultured bacterium | reverse complement strand
GTTGCGGACGCTAGCCCGCGTAATCTCGGGCCGGAATCTGCTTTTCGCACGGCCCACGGTCAAAAGAACGACATCACCTGCAGCCGGGAGACACTCGAATTGGTGCGCGCGTATAACTCGATCAAGGAAGCGCGGGTACGCTCGTATATCTTCAATTTGGCCAATTCTTTGGGCTCAAAGTGAGATAAGCCGCTCCGCGAGCGGTTAACTCTGACCAAGAAGGTGGAAAGAGTCGAAGAAGCGCTGGGCATTGGTTTCTGGAAAAGATGCTGCCGGCGATCGCACCATCAATTGATACAGCATGCGATCTTTAAAGATCAGCACAGCTTCGGTCCTCGCCCCATTGAGCGTGACATCATGCCGGAACATCGTGCCGCCGCCGACTCGCTCGGTGGCATCTGTACCGAGTAACCCGAGACCTTTGGCGGCTTCATCAAAGGGACGCAGATCGTCATCGGGGCGGCGCACTACGGACACGCTGAAGTCCGCGCCAAGATCGGAGGCAATGTAAGTCGCAGCATCCGCACTTTCGCCGTCGAAATTCATATTCTGGTGATTGATGACCAGCATACCGGGCGCAGTCACCGCGAAATTGCTCTCTGCCACCGTATGCGCACGCCAGTCCAGCTTTTCGGTTTGCCGGCCTTCCAGCCGGAAGCCAAATTGATAGGCGAGAACCGCAGCCGCAATGATCACAACCGGGATCAGCGCAAAACGGCGCGCCATGGGATCAGATTTTGAAGCGTCGTCGCTCACATTCATTCTCGTTTTGCAGCTGGTTTTCGCGCCGAGCAACTATCCCTTTTGCGCCTTGATGATTTCGGTCATCGTAATGCCGAGACGATCCTCAACAACCACCACTTCGCCGCGCGCGACCAGGCGATCGTTGAGGTAGACGTCAACGGGCTCACCGACTTTGCGCTCGAGTTCAATGACCGCGCCACGGCCCAATTTTAAGACCGTGTCGACCGACATACTCGTCTTGCCCAAGACCGCCGAGATCCTGACCGAAACGTCGGAGATGGCGTCAAGGTCAGCGACCGATCTTGGCTTGTCCGGAATATCGGCCGGATCGCCCCAATCATCGATCTCGTCGGCTACGCTGATCTTGCCGACATCCTCGATCTCATCAAGCGACAGATCACGGACTTTTTTGCCAGACTTATCGCCCCCAGATTTTTCAGCCATTTATTCTTTCCTGCTCCTAGGGCCGCCGTCCAAAGTTAAAAGAGCGCCTTAAGCAACTTGGTCCTTGGGCGTTTCGGCAACCGGCGCTTCGCCAGATAGTACGCGGGACAGTTTATGACGATCTAGCTCGCCTTCCCAGCGTCCAATGACAATCGCGGCCACGCCGTTACCGATGAAATTGGTCATAGACCGTCCCGTCGACATGAAGCGGTCAATGCCGAGGAGCAGGCCGAGGGATTCAATCGGTATGCCTGGCACCATGGTTAGCGTACCGGCCAAGACAACGAAGCCTGCCCCCGCCACACCCGCCGCACCCTTGGAGGTAAGCATCGTGATGAGCACAATGGTCACTTCCTGGGCGAAAGAAAGCTCGGTGTTGGTCACCTGGGCGAGAAAGATAATGGCCAGGGTCATATAGATGTTCGTACCGCACAGGTTGAAGCTGTAACCGGTCGGCACGACCAAGCCAACCACTGGCTCGGAGACGCCGGCGCGTTCCAGTTTACGCATCAAGCTGGGCAGCACCGTTTCTGACGATGTCGTGGCAAAGTTGATGACCAGTTCTTCGCGGATGTAGCGCAAAAACTGGAAAAACGAGAACCCGCAAAGAGAGCATAGCGGACCCAACACGACGACCATGAAGAAAATCACCGTCGCAAAGAATACGGCAATGACGTAGCCGAGACTGATCAACGACCCCGTGCCAAAAGCACCAACTGTATAAGCGATGGCACCGAAAGCGCCGATTGGCGCTACGTAAACAATGAAACCGATGATCTTGAAAAAGATCTGGCCGAACTCTTCAATGCCGTGAGCGATACGGCCGCCGAGATCACCCATTTTGGCCAAGGCCACGCCGGTCAGAGTGGAAATCAGCAGTACCTGCAGAAGGTCACCGGTCGCAAAGGCATCAAAGAAGCTGCCAGGAATAATCGCCAGAAGGTGAGCAATGACGCCCTTGTCTTCCTGGGCGCGCTGGACAAATCCCTGCACCGCCCCCGCACTATTCGAGAGGTTAGCTTGAAAGCCCGCGCCAGGATGCGTCAGGTGCGCCACGACCATGCCGAGGATC
>CAITZE010000147.1 GCA_903896775.1 uncultured bacterium | reverse complement strand
CGAGCGTTCCATCGGCGCGTATTTTTTGAGGCAGATGACGCTGGGCAATTTCATTTCCCAGCTCGGCGAGCGCACAACTTGATCATATTCTTGAACGACCTGGACGCGTCCCAGGAACACAGCCTTGATGGTTTCCTGCCACGACCAGAGCGATAGCGGGAAATAGCTGAGCGGACGGAAATCCGCGTTCAGCACCAGAGCCGGACAGGTTTCGAGCAGTGCCGTCACTACACCACCTCAGCCAGATTACGGGTGCAGTCTAGCAACTCTCGGCCGGAATACAAAATGTGGTATTCGTGACAATATCTCCCACTAAGTCCAGGAAAGAGGCCATGGCGGCGGGTGCTACCCCTTCGACCCAGTCAGACCCCCACGCCCTGGTGACACGCTTTGCCCCCAGTCCGACCGGGTTTTTGCATCTGGGGGCAGCCTATTCCGCGCTATTTGCCGCGAAAGCTGCCGGACCTGGAGGCCGCTTCCTGCTGCGGATTGAGGACATCGACCAAGGCCGTTGTCGGCCTGCCTTCGAGGCTGCGGCCTACGAAGATCTCGCCTGGCTGGGCCTCACCTGGGAAACCCCCGCGCGACGCCAATCCGAACATTTCACCGCTTATGGCGAAGTGGCCGCAGGCCTAGCGAAGGACGGCCTGCTGTATCCCTGTTTTTGCACGCGCACGGATATCCAGCGTGAGATCGCTGGCGCCGGATCGGCCCCGCACTTACAAGCCGGACCCGACGGGCCGATTTATCCCGGCACCTGCCGACATTTAACGCAGACCGAACAGCAACGCCGCAAAGATGATGGTCAGCCCTACGCCCTGCGCTGCGCATGGACGAGGCGCGCGCTGTCGCAGGGCCTCTGACGTGGCACGATGATAAATTAGGCGAAGTGACAGCCGCGCCGGAAATTTTCGGCGACGTGGTCTTGGCGCGCAAAGATGTCCCCGCCAGCTATCACTTGGCATGCACCTGGGACGATGCCTTGCAAGGCGTGACACTTGTGACGCGTGGCGAGGACTTAATCGCGGCCACGCATATTCACCGCCTTTTGCAAGCGCTGTGGAAACTCCCCACGCCGCGCTATCGCCATCACGGGTTGCTCACTGGACAAGATGGCAAGAAGTTCTCAAAACGCGATCAGGCGCCAACTCTGAGGGCCTTGCGCGAAGCAGGAAGCACACCGGCAGAGGTTATTGCTTTGATCGCCGAGATGGTGCCCGCGACATCTTCATCCTGACAAACGCGCGCATCTTCACTTTACATGAATGTGGTCCGGCGCGAGACCCGTGCGTGCGCGCTCATGCGCCTGCACAAAAGCGTCTTCGATGTTACGCGCGTAGAGGGCCGTGTCGAACAACGGGCTCGTAAGACGGTTGCGCGCAAGTTTCTCCCGGATTCGCGCTAGCCGTTTGGGATCGTGCGCAAGTTCAACCGCCAGCGCTTCATAAGCTTCCGCGGTCGGCGCGATCAGTTCGGGCAGGTCGAGAGCCGTAAGAACGCTCGCGGCGACGCGGCCCGCAAAAGCCTCGGTGGGCTTTGTGAGCACCGGCAACCCCACCCACAGAGCGTCGCTGGCGGTGGTATGGGCATTGTAGGGCCATGTATCGAGAAACAGGTCGGCGGCGCGTTGCCGCGCGAGATGATCCTCGGCGGATTCCACGCGCGGCGCGAAAATCAGGCGGTCGGGGTCGACGCCGCGACGTGCTGCTTCGGCGCGCAAGTTGCGTATGGCGATAGGATTGGTGCCCGCCAGCCACAACACGGCCCCCTGGGCCTGCTTTAGGATCCGCATCCAGACATCGAACGTCGCCGGTAAAATCTTGTAAGCGTTGTTGAAGGAGCAAAAGACAAACCCCTGCGCGGGCAGACCCAATTCCCGACGACTAGGCGTTTTATCCGCAACCTTGCGCGCCGAATCATTAGGCTGGTAACTCGGCAGATAAATAATCTTCTCGGAGTAACCGGCGCGAAGCTCTGCGGGGACCAGCACGTTGTCGCCAACCAGATAATCCATGGTTTCGAGAGCCATGGTTCCGGGATAACCGAGAAAGCTAATCTGTACGGGCGCCATCCGCATCGCAAAGATCCGCATGCGGGCCTCGGAGGTATAACCAGCCAGGTCGACCGCAATGTCCAGTTCCAGCCGCCGCGCCAGCTCAGCGATTTCGCGATCCGACGCGCTTCTTACATCAATGAATTTATCGACTGCATTTTGCAGTCTGGTGCGCAAGGCATCACGCGTATCGGGACCGAACGAGAAGGCATAAATTTCGAATTTCTCCCGGTCGTGGGCCTCGATCAACCCTGCCAGAAGCACCGCAACCGGGTGGTCACGGAAATCCCCTGAGAAGTATCCGATGCGAATTTTCTTACGCTCGGCATGTTTCTGAATCGGGCCAAGTTCGTCATTCTTGGAATTCTTCGGATGCGCGAAAATTTCCGCAGCCTTGCGTTGCAGAAAGGGTGAGCCGTAGAGCGCCAGAGGTGCAAACGGCTGCGTAACAGGCTCATCTCGCTCAATCCGCGCTGCCAAATCGGCAGAGTCCGTTTCAAAGCTACCCCAATCGCAGATTTGCATTTTCATATGAAGCCGTGTGCCATGCAAAAACGGCAAGTCAGGCTTTAGCTGAAGCGCCCGATCAAAACTCGCAATAGCCGACTCATATTGCCTGAAATCCTTTAGCGCGTTGCCGCGATTGAAATGAGCGTCGGCCTGATTGGGGTTAAGCTGAAGGGCCTTATCAAAACTCTCAAGCGCCGCCGCTGGCTGCTTCAGTTCCATAAGGGCCGCACCGCGATTGTTGTGCGCGAAGGCGTAGCTCGGCTGGATTTCTATAGCTTTGTCGAAACTCGCGAGCGCACCCGTGCGGTCGCCCAGGTCGCTGAGAATAGAACCACGGTTATTGTGCGCACCGGCATGATCGGGTTTCACGCGGATGGCTTGATCGAGGCTGGCAAGCGCTTCAGGAAGACGGCGCAAGGCGCGGAGCGCAAGACCACGGTTGATATAAGCTTCGGCAAGGTCCGGCTTTAAGCGGATTGCACGGTCATAGCTCTCCAGAGCTGCTTCAACCTGACCCAAGGCCCACAACGAAATCCCACGATCAACATAGATATTCGCGAAGTTGGGGTTGAGTCTAAGCACAGCGTCGTAACTCGCAACCGCTGCCTGGTGCAAACCCGCCGTGCGCTGAAGCGTGCCGCGCTGGACGTATGCGTCCACATAATCGACCTTAAGATCAATCGCCGCGGTGAGGCTGGCCATCGCGGCCTGGTATTGCCCACCGCGCTCTAAGGCAATGCCGAGGTTGTAGCGCGCAAAAGGATTTTGGCCATCAACTGCAACAGCCGCTTCAAGCAAATCAATCGCCTGACTGATCTGTTCCGATTGAAAAGCGATAAGCCCTGAAAGATGCAAAGCATCGAAATGCCGCGGACTCAGTGAGATTGCCGCGCTGTAACTTTCCCGCGCACGCGCCAGGTCACCCTTTTGGTGAAATGCCCAGCCCTCCAAAAAACGGGTTTGAGCTGCCGCAAGGTTTTTACTGTCGGCGGGGAGTTCACTGGCCATTTATATCGCGCTCGTCTGGCCGCGCGACCGGTTCGCGCGACGCCGGACGAAAGCATAGCAACACTCGGCAGGTCTAGCTAATATCGGCGACTGCGTCCGATTGGAATTTAGGTATGTACGCAACGGCGATTGGCGGTACGCACTATACCTTCGCGGACTTGCGCGAGCTGCTCGCCAAGGCATCGCCCTTGCGCTCTGGCGATGCATTAGCCGGCATCATAGCGGCGGATGCGACGGAGCGTGTCGCGGCCCAAATGACCCTGGCGGATGTGCCGCTGCGCACCTTTCTGGCCGAAGCCATCACACCCTACGAGGACGACGAGGTTACGCGCCTCATTATCGACACGCACGATGCAAATGCCTTCATGCCCGTCTCTCATTTGACCGTCGGCGGCCTGCGCGACTGGCTTTTGTCGGACGCGGCAACGTCTGCGATCTTGGCTACGCTCGCGCCTGGGCTGACGCCGGAAATGGCTGCTGCGGTCGCGAAAATCAGCCGCCTGCAGGATCTGATTACTATTGCCACGAAGTGCAAGATCACCACCCGCTTTCGCGGCACTTTAGGACTGCCTGGGCGGCTATCGGCGCGCCTGCAGCCCAATCATCCCACGGACGACACCAAGGGCATTCTCGCCAGCATCATCGATGGCCTCCTATTGGGAAGTGGCGATGCCGTCATCGGCATCAACCCCGCCAGCGATAGTCCCGAACGCTGTTACGAGCTGCTTCGGCTTATGGACGACTTACGTTTGCGTTTGGCTATTCCGACCCAAAGTTGCGCGCTCACCCACGTCACGACGACCCTGGCGCTGATAGAACGCGGCGCACCGGTTGACTTGGTGTTCCAGTCCATCGCCGGAACGGAAAACGCCAACCGCAGCTTCGGTATCGACCTCGCATTGTTACGAGAATCCCACACTGCTGCCTTGGCCTTGAAGCGCGGCGCCTTCGGCAACGATAGCGATAACGTGATGTATTTCGAGACCGGCCAAGGCAGCGCACTTTCAGCCGGAGCCCATCACAATTGCGATCAACAGACTTTGGAAGCCCGCGCCTACGCCGTCGCACGCGCGTTCCGGCCGCTCTTGGTCAATACCGTTGTCGGATTCATCGGTCCGGAATATCTGTTCGACGGCAAGCAGATCACGCGCGCGGGCCTCGAAGATCATTTCTGCGGCAAGCTCCTCGGGCTGCCGATGGGCTGCGATGTTTGCTACACAAATCATGCCGAAGCCGATCAAGACGACATGGATGGCTTGCTGACTCTCCTTGCAACGGCAGGCGTGACCTTCGTCATGGGCGTGCCCGGCGCCGACGATATTATGCTCAACTACCAAAGCACGTCCTTTCACGACGTCCTGGCGGTACGAGAGTTGTTAGGCTTGCGCCCAGCGCCAGAGTTCGAGGCGTGGCTGAACGATATGGGCCTCATGAAAGACGGCCGCAGCCTGCGCGCGAATGATAAGCCTGGAGAACTCCCCGCGCCTTTCGCGCCTTTGCTGGCGGAGGCGTGAAATGGCTAAAGACGCCGCGCCTCGTAGTACAACCTGGGAGCGGCTTCGCCGTCATACGCCGGCACGTATTGGCCTTGCGCGTGCAGGCACGGCCGTAACCACGGATGTCCACTTGGCGTTTCAACTTGCCCATGCTCAAGCGCGCGATGCTGTTCATGACACGCTGAACGCCGCACCGCTTCTAGATGGATTACGCGGGCGCGGACTGGAAGCGCTGCATCTGCGCAGCGCGGCTGCCAATCGCCGCGAATATCTCATGCGGCCCGATTTAGGGGCCCAACTCGATGCGCCCTCCTGTACCAAACTGGGCAGCGGCTATGGGGGCGATTTGGCCATCGTGCTCGCGGACGGATTATCGGCACGCGCCGTGGAACGTCATGCCCTGCCGCTTCTAGATGCCGTGCTGCCGGAACTACGCCGCCTGCAATGGACGTTCACGCCTGCCGCCGCTGTAGAGATGGGACGCGTTGCCATCGGCGACGAGATTGGTGCGGCGATGTCAGCGACGCTCGCTGCGGTGTTAATCGGCGAACGGCCGGGGCTGTCATCAGCCGATAGCTTGGGTGTCTATCTCACGTGGCAGCCGCAGCGGGGCCGCAAGGATTCCGAACGCAATTGCCTGTCGAATATTCGGCCCGAAGGCATGGGCTACCGCGAAGCTGCGGCGAAGCTGATTTATTTGCTGACCGAAGCGCGCAGCAGAAAGCTCACCGGCGTGGCTCTGAAGGACGAAGCCATTGATGCCGTATCCCTTGTGTCAGCGCACGATATTGCTGGACTTGGGGCGCCAGGACGGGCCTAGTAAACGCCTTGTTAAACCGATGCAGGAGTAGACCGTGGCTAAAAGTCAGCAGAAAAAACCCCGCGAAGATAAAAAGCCGAAGCAGGACAAATCGAAAAAGACAGGCGGCCAATCCGCTTACGCCCAGAGCGTGAAGAAGAAATAAGCGCCGGCCTTAGAGCTTCATCTTTGCCAGGGGGTGGCTGCCCTGGACCAGTTGCTTCAAGCGTTCGTCGAGCACATGGGTGTAGATCTGCGTCGTCGAGATGTCGGCATGGCCGAGCATTTGCTGCAGGCTGCGCAGATCCGCCCCATGCGACAAGAGATGCGTGGCGAAGGAATGACGCAGCACGTGTGGCGACACACGTGACGGTGCGAGACCAGCCCGCACGGCGATGTCTTTCAGTAATGTCGAAAGTCCGTCGCGCGTGAGATGACCACCGCGCCCATCCGACGGAAATAACCGCGGTGAGGTTTTAGCTTTAGCCGGAATGAAGGCGTCGCGCACGTCCAGATATGCGCTGATGGCCGCCCGCGCTGCGTCGCCGACCGGGATCATGCGTTCCTTCTCGCCCTTGCCGCGCACGACAATCGCTGAACGCAGCGTCGTCGCCGAAGCGCGTACCGCAGCAAGCGGCAATGACACCAGCTCGGAGACACGTAAACCCGTGGCGTAGAGCAATTCCAGCAACGCGCCGGCACGCAAGCCCTTGATACCGTCTAAGCCCCGCGCCGCGACGAGCAGCCGGTCGACTTCGTCTTCCGTAAGGTATTTCGGCAAAGGCCGGCCCAAGCGCGGGCTGTCGAGGCCCGCCGTGGGATCATCGCTCCGCGCTTGCTCGCTGTACAAGAATTTATAGAACTGGCGCAGGCACGATAGCCGGCGCGAGGCCGTGCGCGGGGCCAAAGCCGCCTTCTGCATATGCGCAAGATAGCGCCTGAGATCAGTGGGTGCGGCGTTACCAATATCGCCTTTCACAAATCCAGCGAAGTCGTCGAGATCGCGGCGGTAAGCTTCAAGCGTGCGCGGCGAGGCGCCGCGCTCCGCCGCCATCATTTCCAGAAATGTTTCGACATGTGGCGTCATGGGGCGACGCCCTATTCTAGAGCCCAAGCACTAACATCGCTTCCACGGCCAGGGCCCGCGCATCGGCCTCGCGGCCCGCGATACGCAAAGATTCGATCACGTGCTGCAAGGCCGGAAGGTTTGCGCGTACCGGACCATCTTCGCCAAGGGCGATCAACGCCAGCGCCGCCGCCTCGCCCGCACGTCCGCCTTTAGCGGCCAGATCAAGGCCATTCCAAAGATGCGGCGTGAGATTGCCTACACCGTCGGTACGCGGCGTTCCACCCATGACCGGCAGCCAGTCCGCCGCTGTGACAGGTTCACCGGTCGCAGTAAGTAAGCTGAGCACAGCTTCGCGTTTGGCAGCGATATCTTCCGCAGGCGTCGCCGGCGGTAAGGCCGCCGCCCAAGCGCGTATCGCTTGAGGCGGAATTGGCGCTGCCGCCGAAGCGCTGCCCATGAGAACACGTTCAATGGGCCATAAGCCGTCGGCGATTTGCCCGGCTTCACGCGACGAACGACCCATATTGCGCGCGAGTTCAAGCCAACCCTTGGCCTTGGACATGGCGGTTTTATCAGTCGGCCCCGCAGCGAGAAGCGCGCGGACGGCGGTGCCGGCAAACCAAACCAGATCGGCCGCCGGCTCCATCTCGCCCAGCATTTCGGCGTAAACCGGACCTATGACCGTAAATGCCGGTCCTTTGACGCCGTGATCGGCGCGCACAAGATCGAGCGCCAGCGCGATGACTTCGGCGCGCGCCGTCGGCACGGTTTGCGCTAAGGCCGATTGGAATAACAACGCGCGGCCATGCGGATCATCCGCCGTGATCTGGCTGAGCGGCGGCGGCGCAGGGTCTTTGATATTGACGCTGCGATAGATCTCACGAAGGGCGCCGACGTCCAAAGTACCGGCGGCGAAGGCGCGTTCGGCCAGCAGGATGCGTGCATTCTCTATAGCGCGGCGATGATCGGCCTTAACATTCGCTGGCGTCTTATCGGCTTTAACTGCTGCATCGGCTGGCGGCGCTAAAGCCGCAAGCCAACCCAGCGTGGCGGGATCCGTAATCTTGGCCTGCACGTCGGCGATATTGTCGGGCAACGTCGCAGCAGCTTTCCGCAACATCGCGTAATGCAGCGGTTCGAGACGCGTGACATTGGCCGGCAACGGCGGGCGTCCGCCGCCTAACACATCCACCGCCCAGAAGAATGCGGGGTCGTCGATATGCTGTTCATGCAGCAGCGCCAAACCCAAGCTGGCGGCGCTGCTTTGATTGATGTTGAGCTGGCAGAACACTTGAATCTTTTGCCAGTAGGGATCAGGCGATGCGTTCAAAGCCGTTTGGGCCTGCGCGCAGGCATCAATGATGTGATTGGTGGCCAGATTAGCCTCGGCTTTGAAACGCCGCAGGTTGTCGGTCATCTGCGCCGCCGGGACGAGATCGAGCAGCGCCTGCACTTCCGCCCAATCGCCTAAGCCCGCGAGCGTCGCGACACGGGTTTCGATCAGCCACTGCGACGCGGTTAGCGCTTCATTCGGATCGGGAGGCGCTGCGTTCATGGCATCGACTTGCGTCAGCGCCGCTGGCGGCGATCCCGGTGAGAGCAGCAGATTTTTCACAAGGCTTCGCAGCGCCGGCGAGGCCAACCGATGCGGCAAACGCGGCATGGCCAGTTTCAACAGTTCCAAATCGGTACCGCGCCAAAGCTGCGCCGAGAAACCACCGGCAGCGGTATCGACAAGGCCGATGCGGTCTACACCAGGCGCTGCCAGATCGCCCACGGCAATGCTGGGCTCAACAGGCGCAGCCGGGCCGTCAGCAGGCGTCTGCTCTGGCAAGAGCGACATCGGTGCGGGCGGGACCGTCCCTGGCTCCGCGGCCAAAATGATCGAGGGCGCAGAGGCGCTGAGCGCTGTAGCGATCAGCCATCCAAAACGCCGCATGCGGCGAAGCGAATGCTTATTTAAAGCGGTCATTGGGGATGACTTTTTCGGTCACCGCTGAGGGTGGCGGCATGTTCCAAGTGGCCAGGAAAACTGTGCCGCCGACGATAACGAGTACGACCAGCAGAAGGAGGATTTTAAGCATGCTTTTATGTTGCTTCGGTTGCTTCTATATAACGGACTAAATACCGCGCCAGTATAAGGGCTTGGCCTTCACGGACCTAGCGGTTGGCGCGGCTTACGCCAAGGACACTACGCAAGGGCTGTGATAAAGTCCATTCAGCCAATGGGTTGCCGCGCCAAATGTGGCAAACCCGCCGAGAGAATTTCGACGCATGAACGAGACCGCGAAAATACAACAGAGCCAATCCACAGAGCCGACCACCCTGGCCAAGACCATTGTATTGGTAGGACTTATGGGCGCGGGTAAGAGCTGCATTGGGCGCCGCCTTGCGCAGCGCCTGAACGTCTCTTTTGTGGACGCCGACGCCGAGATTGAACAGGCGGCAGGTTGCTCGATTGCGGAAATCTTCGAAAAATATGGCGAAGCCGCGTTCCGCGACGGCGAACGTCGCGTCATGGCCCGGCTGCTGCAAGGTCCGCCAACCATCCTTGCGGCCGGCGGCGGCGCATTTATAGATCCCGAAACCCGCACGCTCATCCGCGACTATGGCGTCTCGGTCTGGTTGCGCGCCGATCTTGACACGCTCGCAGCGCGCACCAAAGGCCGTAACCATCGCCCGCTACTGAATGCCGGTGAGCCCCGCGATATTTTGGCCAAGCTGATCGAAGAGCGTTACCCGGTCTACGCCGAAGCCAATATTGTCGTCGACACCGGCGCCGATAATCCCAATGTCACCTGCGCTCGCGTGGTCGAAGCCCTCACGCACATCGCAGGCACCGAGATCGCAAGCGCTCCTGCAGAGAGTGCGCCATGAACGCCGGTGCCGCAGAACAACGGGTGCAACCCAACCAAAAGCCTACACACGTGACGGTGCCTGTCGCGCTGAGATCGCGCGCTTACGATATTCATGTAGGCCGTGGCCTGCTGGCGCGGGCCGGTGAATTATGCACGCCGGTTTTGAAACAACGCCGGGTGTTCATTGTCACCGATAGTAACGTCGCATCTCTTTACCTCACCCCCTTCACCGCAAGTCTGGCAGCGGTGGGCGTTCGCGCGGATCATGTCACTGTGCCAGCGGGCGAGGCCAGCAAAGACTTCACGCACCTCGAGCAGGTGCTGGACGCCATGCTTAAAGCCAAATGCGAGCGCGGCACGATGATTATCGCGCTCGGCGGCGGTGTAGTTGGTGACCTCGCGGGCTTTGCCGCTTCGGTTTTATTGCGCGGCGTCGATTTCATTCAGGTGCCGACGACGTTGCTCTCGCAAGTCGACAGCTCCGTTGGCGGCAAGACCGGCATCAACACCAAAGTCGGAAAAAATCTGGTCGGTTCATTTCATCAGCCACGCTTGGTGTTGGCCGATACCGACGTTCTGACAACACTGCCGCGCCGGGAATTGCTCGCCGGTTACGCCGAAGTCGCGAAATACGGATTGCTCGACGATGTTGGATTTTGGACCTGGCTTGAAGCCAACGGCCCCACGGCCTTAGCCGGCGGTGAAAAATCACACGACCTCTTGCGCGATTGCATCGTCGCGAGTTGCCAAGCCAAAGCGCGCATTGTCGCGGCCGACGAGAAGGAAAGCGGCGAGCGCGCGTTGCTCAATCTGGGACATACATTTGGGCACGCCTTTGAGGCAGAAATGGGCTACGGCGGGGCGCTTCTGCACGGCGAAGCGGTTGGCATCGGCATGGTGCTCGCGTTCGAGATGTCGGTGCGCCTGGGCCTTTGTCCGCCAGCCGATGTCATGCGTATCCGCAGCCATTTTGCCGCAGTTGGCTTGCCTGTCGATCCGCCCAAACAGGGCCCGCGCGGCGTGATCACGCCAGCAATGCTCATGGCGCACATGACACAAGATAAAAAGATGAAAGACGGCGCGCTGACCTTTGTTCTCGCGCGCGGCATTGGCAAGGCTTTCCTCACCACGGACGTGCCACCGCGCGTTCTGGAAGAAACTTTGCAAGCAGCGCTCACCGGCTAAGCTGAAATGCTCTATACCGCCATCATCGTCGTGGTCCTCATCGCCTTTACCGCTCTGTTCGCGGCGGCGGAGACCGCCCTGACAGCCGTTTCTCGCTCGACCATCTATCAAATGGAGCAGGAAGGCGACCGGCGCGCCAAAACCGTTAATCGCCTTCTGGGTCGCCGCGAGCGTTTGATTTCGACGGTTCTGCTTGGCAATACGCTCATCAACATTCTCGCGTCCGCGCTGGCCACCAGCGCCATGATCGAAGCCTTCGGCGAACGCGGCATTGTTTATGCCACCGGCATCATGACTGTGCTGATCCTGATCTATGGCGAGATCCTGCCCAAGACCTTTGCGCTGCTCTACAGCACGTCGACCGCGCTGAACCTTGCGTGGCCCATGTCGATACTGGTCACGATCGTGACACCTTTCAATATCGTGGTGCACAGTATCGTCAACGGCACTATGCACCTCTTTGGTGTCGCCACCGAAACCAATCGTTCGGCGCAACAGACAATCGCCGAGCTGCGCGGCACCATTGAAATGCACATGGCCGATAAAGAGATTGTGCACGAGGTCAAACACGAGCACGTCATGCTGCGCAGCGTGTTGGACCTTGCCGATGTCACCGTCGGCGAGATCATGATCCACAGAAAAAAAGTCGCCACTATCGACGCCGACTTGCCTATCGTCGACATCATCGAGCAGATCTCAGCGAGCCCCTATTCACGTGTGCCACTGTGGCGTGAGCAGCCCGACAACATCGTCGGCGTGATTCATGCCAAAGCCTTGCTGCGCGCCATCAATGTAGGCCAGACAAATAAAATCGATGTACTGGCGCTTGCGGCAAAGCCTTGGTTTATTCCCGACAGCACAACTTTAAGCGATCAGCTCAACGCCTTCCGGGCGCGCCGCGAACACTTCGCGATGGTGGTGGACGAGTACGGAACCTTGCAGGGCGTCGTGACGCTGGAAGACATTCTGGAGGAAATCGTCGGCGACATCCGCGACGAACACGACATCCCCGTGGCCGGCGTGCGGCCGCAAACTGATGGCACGTTCATCATCGACGGCAGCGTCACCTTGCGCGACCTCAACCGCGAATTCGATTGGGATCTGCCCGACGACAAAGCCTCAACGCTTGCGGGTTATGTTCTGCACGAAGCACGCACCATTCCCGACTCCGGGCAACAATTCCTCTTCAATGGATTTCGCTTTCAAATTGTACGTCGCACCCGCAACCAATTGACGTTGCTGCGCGTAACGCCGCCTAAAGCAAAAGCGCCGGCATCTGCGGCGGCTTAAGGCTTTATGGTGCAGTGCAATCTTCGCTTCAGAAACTTGACCGCACTGGACGGCAGGCTCACACTCACGCCATAGAGGGGTCCTTAAAAGGTCCCTGCTCAAGGTTGGAAATGAGGCTGTTACCAGCTTTCCGCCGGGACTTGCTCCGTGAATGTCGACCCCCAAAGGGAGTGCGCCATGATTCGGAAGATCGTTCCAGATGTTATCAATGGTCAGACTTTGCAGAAGGTGACGCCGCGGGAGAATGTGCGGTTCGCCGCGAGAATGATGCGCGATAAAAAAATCGCCGCCGCGCTGGTGATGGAAGGCGAAAGACTCGTCGGCATCATTACCGAACGCGACATGACTGCGCGTGTGATTGCCGCCGGCCTCGATCCCGACACCGCCATCGCCGCCGACATCATGACCAAAGATCCGGATACGCTGTCGCCCGACGACACTGCCTCTGACGCCATCAACATGATGCGTAAACGCAATTACCGTCATTTACCGGTGGTCGAAGGCGAGCGTGTCGTCGGCATGGTCTCGGTGCGCGATCTTTATGCGGTCTACAACACCGAGCTTGAGCAGGATCTCAAAGACCGCAACGCTTTCATTTACGGCGAAAGCTACGGCGGCATAAATTGAAATAAGACTGGAGCACGGAATTAAACCTGCGCTCCAGTTTCTTTAAGTTTCGCCGGGAGCCAAGAGCTTCAGCGAAAGCGCGTGAACGCGCTCTTTCAGCTCCAACGCCACGACCGCGTGCACTAGGCGCTGGCGCTCCACTCTCGATTTGCCGGCAAACGCGGCTGATTCAATTACCACATTGAAATGTGTTTCTGCCCCGCCGTCGGGATGAGCGCCGGCGTGCCCGCGGTGGCGAGACGAGTCGTCGTCGATTTCCAGCCGCATGGGCTGGAAAGCCGCGGTGAGTTTCGTACGCATGCGGTCGCTGTAAACGCCCATAGCGGTTCCTTTTTTGAGCCGCGCCCAAGATGCACAGTTATGTCAAAGAAACAAGATTGCGGCAGCCCTTTCCCGGACACATATTTGTCTGCGGACGGGTCAGAAAAACGCATGAATCGCAACCGCGTAAAATATCAGGATTTCCCGCAAGCACCGGGGGCCGCGGCCTTTGGCCAGCAACCGGCTCCGAGCTGCTGCGCATGGGAAGGCTGCAGCGCGGCCGGCGAATACCGCGCGCCCAAAGATCGCTCGCTCAGTGACTATCACATGCTCTGCCTTGAGCACGTACGCGAATACAACGCGCAATGGGATTTCCATGCCGGTCTGTCGACCGCAGAAATGGAAGAGGAAATCCGCAGCACCGCCACCTGGGATCGCCCGACATGGAAACTGGGCAGCCTAGGCGCCAATCTGCGCTCGGGCCGCGTTCACATCCATGATCCGTTCGGTTTCGGCGAAGGCACGGATTTTGATGCCCGCGGACGCGACGCGCGCGAGGAGAAAGCACAAGCCGCGCATCCCGATGCCGCTCCTGCCAACGCGCGGAATAAAGCGCTGAAAGTCTTGGAGTTGACCGCGCCGATCACCTTGGAATCCCTGCGGCGGCGCTACAAGGCGCTGGTCAAACAGCACCACCCCGACGCTAACGGCGGATCGATCGAGGCGGAGACGCGCATGAAGGTCATCAACGAGGCCTATCAAACCTTGCGCGCCGGGCTGGTTTCAAAGCCCGCGTAACCCATATATCTTATTGTAAATCATAGCGATTCATGGCCGATTGCCCGTGCGCGGGCGTCGTGCCATAAGGACCGCCCCTTCGCGAAATGGCAATCATAAGCTGGCCTGGAGACGCGCTATGAGTAAGCGGACCGATACTGTGCGGACAGAAACAAGCGTAACGGCGCCCGACCGTACGGTGTCCGTGCGCGAGGTTTTCGGCCTGGACAGCGACATGAAGTGCCCCGCCTTCTCGCAGCGCAGCGAGCATGTGCCGGACATCGACGAGGCTTACCGCTTCGACCCGGAAACCACGCTGGCGATCCTGGCAGGTTTTGCGTTTAACCGCCGCGTTCTGGTTCAGGG
>CAITZE010000146.1 GCA_903896775.1 uncultured bacterium | reverse complement strand
TCAAATAGCCGCGTTGACCGATCTCGGCATCCTGAAGCGTCGAGAAGATTTCAGCCGTCTCCAGGGCTTGCGCTTGGGTGGTGAGCGTCAACTGGTTGGTGGCGTCCGCCTGCCGCTCGCCCCAGAAACTCGCGCTCAGGATCAGGATCAGAAGCGTGAACATCGAGATCAAAAGGCTGGCGCTGAAAGGCAAGGTCTTGGCGGCAGCTTGCGCGTTTTGCGGATCGCGGATGCACAAAAGACCCAATGCCACGACAATGGCCGTGACCGCCGTTTGCAGACGCATAGGGGCGAGGCTCGCGATCTGATAAAGGCCGAGCACGCCGGCCACATAACCAACCAGGGCGATCGTGGCGATGACGGCCGCGCTTACGACCAAAACGCGGGCGGCGACAGAGAACCGCGCCGGCGCGCCGGAAAATAACATGGCCGCACACCCGAGCAGAATCAGGCAGACGGTCGTGTTAGGCGCGGTCACGACCGTCGGCGTTACCTTCGACGCAAACAGGAGTTGATCGACGAAGGTCGGGACACCGCGCAGAATTGCCGCGAACTTGATGGACTCCAGCACCACGACGGCAGCGCTCGCGGTGAACGCAAGCCAGCGCAGCCTGGGCCATGCGCGTAAGGTCAGCGCGCATCCCAGAAGCGCGAGGCAAAGCCCGGCAATCGGCGTTTGCGGCGGCCACTCGGGCCGGAGACGTTTGAGAACTTCGATATCGAAGGCCCAGCCCGTCAGAGCGCTTGCGCTGCTGAGCAGCGCAAGCACGCCGGCAATCAGCGGCAAGGCGTGAACAGCCGTCCAAGCATAATCTTCAACGGCGCGCGCCTTCGTTAACGGCACCGTTAGGCGGGAGGACGAGGCGTCCAGATTCGTAGTCACATTCACGCGCGCATCTTTCCAGGCGACGTCTTGAGGGTCGATGGCTGCCGCTTATCATACGCCCAGTTCAGCTTGAGGTCGAAACGCTTTGCAACGTATCTTTGAAAACGCTGTACTGGAGTTTGAAGGCTTGCGGGCTGTCATCCTGGTAATATCCGGCCGTCACCACGACAACTAGATCCAGCGCCGGCACAATACGGATGTACTGCCCGCCGCGCCCCAACGCGCCAACCCAATGGTCCTCGCGCCCATTATTCGGAGAGCGCCCCTGCCACCACAGATAGCCGTAAGACATGCCGTTCGTAGCCTCGAGATGGCGTGCCGTCGAGGTTTCGATCCAGTTTTTGGAAACGATCTGACGGCCGTTCCATTGCCCGCCGTTGAGCACCAGCTGACCGATCTTGGCCATATCGCGCGGGCGCATACGCAACCCGCCGCCAGCGTCGGTATCGCCTTTGTAACGGTTCCACTCGAAGTCGGTGATGCCCAAAGGTGCCAGCAATTCGGTGCGGGCGAATTCATCGAGTGGCTTGCCGGTACTCTTTCGCACAATCGCCGACACCAGTGTAAGCGCGCCGGTGCTGTAGAAAAATTCCTGTCCCGGCGGCGCAACAATCGGAAGGCCCATGACGTAACGCGCCGGGTCTCTCGCCCAATGCATGCGCTCCTCGTCGTTGTTGTCATCGCCTGTGGTCGGCGTCGCCTCGATCCACTTCAAACCCATGGACATGGTGAGTGCGTGCACCAGTTTCAGGCGATCCCGCTCCGGCGTGTGCATGTCGGCCAGTTCAGGAAAGAAGCTCATGATCGGCGCATCGACACTGGGGATTAGTCCCCGATCTATGGCGATCCCGACGACAAGGGATGCGACGCTCTTCGAGACCGACTTCAGGCTGTGGCGGGTTGTGGGGTCGAAGGTCGCGTTTTTGATCTTGCGGTCGTAAATCTCGTCGTAACCGCTGAAGTACCGCTCAAACACCAGCTTGCCAGCGTGGGCGATCAGCACGGAATGGATATTGGCGTGGTTTGCGGCGAGGCCGTCGGCCATCCGGCACAGCGCGGCTGGGTCGAGGAATTTATCATCCGCGAGGGACGCAACTGGCCAGCCATCGTTGCTGGCAGCAGGAATGCCACAAACATCGGGTGTGTCTGCATAAACGGACAGCCTTGCGAGTGGCGCCAGCGCGGCTCCGCCAAGAAGTGAAACTGCTACGCGCCGTTTCATGTGCTCCCTACTCCGCTGGCGTTCCGTCCGTTGCCAGAGCCAGCGCGCGGGTGGAGGAGGCTTCGAAGCGGTGGTCCTGCGCGAGGAATGTGTACACGGCCGGCAGCACGAACAGTGTGAATAGCGTACCTACGCTCATGCCCGAAGCAATCACCAATCCGATCGAGAACCGGCTGGCCGAGCCGGGGCCCGTCGCGAACACCAAGGGCAGCACGCCCAGCACCATGGCCGCCGTGGTCATCAGGATCGGGCGCAGGCGGATGCGCGCGGCGCGCTCGATGGCCGTGCGGCGGTCGACACCTTCGTCGCGCTGCAGATCGTTGGCGAAGGTCACCATGAGGATGCCGTGTTTGCTGATAAGGCCGATCAGCGTCACCAGACCCACTTGCGTGTAGATGTTGATGGTGGCGCCGACGACGTGGAACGTGTGCTGCAGGAAACCGCCGAAATAGAGCGGCATCAAGGCTCCGCACACCGACATCGGCACGCTGACCAGCACCACCAGGGGATCGCGCAGGCTTTCGAACTGCGCGGCCAGCACCAGGAAGATGATGATGAGCGCGAAGCCGAAGGTGCCGACGAGCGCGTTGCCTTCCAGCATGAAGCGGCGGGAATCACCCAGGTAATCGTGGATGAAGCCTTGCGGCAACACGGTCTTAGCGGCGTTCTCCAGAAACGCGATGCATTCGCCGAGTGTGACCCCTTGCGCGGGCGTGGCCGAGAAGGTCGCCGAGTTCAGCTGATTGAATTCGGCGCGCACGTTGGGCGTCGCCCCGATGTCGAAGGACACCACGGTCGACAGCGGCACCTGCTGGCCGTTGGCGGCGGAGACATAATAATGCGTCAGGCTTTCGGCATTGAGGCGCTGATCGCGCGAGACTTGCGGGATGACCTGGTACGACTTGCCGCTCATGGCGAAGAGGTTGACGTAGTTCTCGCCGACCAGAGTGGAGAGCGAATTTGAGATGGCTTGCAGATTGACGCCCAGCGCATTGGCTTTATCGGCATCGACCTTGAGGCGAATTTCCGGCTGGTTGAAATCGAGGTCGCTGTCGGTGAACAGGAACAAGCCGCTATTGCGCGCCTGGGTTTTCAGATCGTCCATGACGCGGAAGATGGTCTCGTAATCGGTGATGCCCGACACCACCATCTGCACCGGCGGGCCGAAGGAGCCCGGCAGCAGCGGCGGCAACACGGGCAGCGCCCGCACGCCGCCCAGATGCGACAAGGGCCCGATCACGGCGGCGGAGATCTCTTCGGTCGTGCGCTTGCGTTGGTCCCAGGGCTTATAGTCCATCAGGATGAAGCCGCTGTTCAAACCGCCGTTGCCGTTGATGTTGATGACGTGCTCAAGCTCGGGAATGTTCTTGTGCAGGATATCGACCGCCTGACGGCCAAAGGCCGTGGTGTAATCGAGGTTGGCGTATTGCGGACCCCGGAACGGTACGAAGGAAAAGCCCTGATCTTCCACAGGCGCCAGTTCTGCCTTCGCGCCCGAGTAAAGGAAATAGACGCTGCCCAACACCACAGCGGCGAACAGCATCACGGCCGCGCGGTAATTCAGGGCGAGGTTCAGCTTGCGGCCATAGGCTTCGGTCAGGCGGTCGTAGCTGTGCTCGACCCATTGCGCGAAGCGGCCTTCGTTCATGGTGGGTGTGAGCAACACCGACGACAGCATCGGCGACAGCGTCAGCGCCACCACACCCGAGATAACCACAGCACCCGCCAGCGAGAATGCGAATTCCTGGAACAAGGTGCCGGTGATGCCGCTGAGCAAGCCAATCGGCGCATAAACCGCCACCAGCGTCGCCGTCATGGCGATGACGGGACCAATGAGTTCACGGGCGCCGATCAAGGCCGCCTGGATGGGGGTTTTGCCTTCCTGGATGTGGCGATAGACGTTCTCGACCACGACGATGGCGTCGTCGACCACAAGGCCCACGGCCAGCACCATGGCGAGCAGTGTCAGCAGATTGATGGAAAAGCCCGCCGCCAGCATCAAGGCCGCGGTGCCGATCAGCGACAACGGAATGGCGACGATGGGGATCACCACAGCGCGGAAGGTGCCAAGCGTGATGAAGATCACCAAGATGACGACGCCCACCGCTTCGATCAGCGTCTTGATGACCTCGTCGATGGAGGCTTGCACAAACACACTGCTGTCGAAGGTGACTTCCATCTTCAGGCCCGGCGGCAAGCTGGAGCGCAACAGATCGAGCTTCTTGCGCACGCCCGCCGAGATCGCCAGCGGATTGCCGTTAGGCGTCGGCTGTACCAGCGCCTGAACGCCGGGATTGTTGTCGACGGTTTCGTTGCTGGTATTGGTCTGCGCGTCGAGGTCGACCTCGGCGATGTCCTTTAGGCGGACGATGGTGCCTTTGTCCTGCTTGATCACCATCTGGCGGAACTGCTCGACATCGGTCAGGCCCATGTTGGTGACGATGTTGGCGATAGTGAACAGGCCCTTGGCCTGGCCCGGTGCGGACTGCACGTTGTTATTCTGCAGCGCCGTCGAGACATCGCCGCCGGTGATGCCGCGCGCCGCCATGCGGTCGGAATCGAGCCACAGCCGCATCGCAAAGGTCTGCCCGCCTTGCAGGTCGATCGAAGCCACGCCATCGACAGTAGCCAGTACCGGCTGCACCACACGTGTGATGTAGTCGGAAATCTGCGTGCCGTTCATGACGTCGCTGGAGAAGCCCACATACAGCACCGGCTGGCCCGCCGTGTTCTGCTTGTAAATCACAGGATCGAACGCGCCGCGCGGAATCACGTTCTTGACCTGCTGCACCTTGGTCATGATTTCGGTCAGCGCTTTGTTGGCGTCGTAGTTGAGCTTCAGGAAAGCGGTGACGTTGCTGCGGTTCTGGCTGGAGGTCGAGACCAGGTAGTCGATGCCTTCCGCCGACGACACCGCTTGCTCCAAGGGCGTGGTGACGAAGCCTTGCATAAGCGCGGGCGACGCGCCGGGAAAGCCCGTGCTGATGCCGATGAGGGCTGCGTCGTAGCGCGGAAACTGGCGCAGCTGCAAACTGGTGACGGCTTTGAGGCCGACGAAAAAGATCAGCAGGCTGACGACGACGGCAAGGATCGGCCGGCGGACGAAGATATCGGTGAACATCGGGAGTCCCCGCTAAACCTTAGCTGCTTAATATCGTGTGGTGCCGGGCGCTGTGCTCAAAGCATTGCCGGGCTCAACGGAGACCGTCGCGCCGTCGTTGAGTTTCAACTGACCCGAAGCCACCAGCCGCTCGCCGCCGACAAGGCCCGACAGAATCGCGACCTTGCCGTCGAAGCGCGCGCCGGTTTTCACCACCGCCCGTTTGACCTTGAAAACCGGATTGCCTTTGGCGTCCTTGCCGTCTTCCTGGATCATGTAGACCGCTTCGCCGTAGAGGCTGTAGTCCACCGCCGTCTCGGGCACGATCACCGCGTTCTCGGTTTCCGGCAGCACCGCGTCGGTCTTGGCGAACATGCCCGGCAACAGCGCGTGATCGGCGTTAGACAATGTCGCCTGCACCAACAACGTGCGCGTCTGCGTGCTGATTTGCGGCTCGACCGCCGTGACCGTCGCATCGAAAGTGCGATTGGGGTAAGCGTCGGCTTTCATGTGAACAACTTGGCCGATCTTGATTTGCGTCGCCGCCTGTTCGGGCAGCGTGAAGTTGACCCACAGCTTCGAGAGATCGGTCAGCGTGACGATGGGCGAACCGGGGCTTAAATACCCGCCCGCTTCGATCTGGCGCACGCCCAGCTCGCCGGTGAAGGGTGCGCGTACCAGCATCTGCTGGATTTGCGCGCGGGTCTTGGCGACATTGGCGCGCGCGCTGTCGAGCAGGCTTTGATTCTGGTCGACGACTTCCTGACTTTGGAAATTGCGGGTCAACAATTCCTGGCTGCGCTTCAAGGTCAGCTCGGCCAGGCGCTGCTGCGCTTCAAAGGTGGCGAGGTCGCCGTGCAGCGGATCATCGAACAACTGCACCAAAGGATCGCCGGCTTTTACGGATGCGCCCGACTCAAAATAGATTTTAACGATACGCCCGCCGACTTCGGGCGAGATCGTCACTTGGTGTACCGCTTGCAGGGTACCGATACCCGAGAGAGAGCGCGCGATAGGACCGACGGTGGCGATGGTCGCTTCCACCGGCGTCGGCGGACGCGGCATGGAGAGCGCGGCCTGCATCGCCTTCTCTTGCGCGCGTTGATACATGTAGAAGCCGGCCATGACCGCGATCAGCAAGACTGCGGTGATGAGGACAGCACGGCGCTGCTGGCCTGGCGATACGCCGTCGGCGTGCAGGTGCGGTGTCGCGCTGAGCGGCTCGCTGGTCTTCGCGCGGTCGAGCATGGTGCGTGCGGCTCCTGGTCACACAAGAAGAGCGCGGGGGTGCTTTCGCCGCCCGCACTCGCTATCCCTTTAAAAAGGCTGTCAAAACATCCCCAGCCTTGCGGTGCGCAGTGTGGTGCCCGCTCGGCTATGAGTCAAATAGCATTGGGGTGCAATAGGCCGCTCTTCACGCCTAAGTGATGACAGTTTTGAAAGGTTTCAGCCCGGAGACATGTTGGGAGTGCGTGCCGTTACAAATCGCCCTCAAATATCCGGCGCGATTGAGGCGCGGTATTCGTCGATGGCCATGAAAGCGTCATGGGCGGCTTTGGGGGCGATGCCGTCGCGCACCACCAGCTTATGGAAATCGATGAACACCTGCAGCTTGCTCGCATCGCCCTTGAGTGCGCGCGTGGCGGCATAGGCCGCGCCGCCTGTGCAGGTATAGGCATCGACCGGAATCTTGTTGCCGTCTTCGATAGGCGCGACGAGAACATCGAGGCCGGGGGTCCAGGCGATGAGGGCGCGATTTGCTTTCATGATGATGTCTCCTTTTTGATGACTACCAAAGTTGCCGTCATCCAAAATAGAAAGCGATCAAAGCGCACGTCAAAGAATTCGTGTTTTGCTAACCCCCATCACGTTTCAATTTTTCTTAAAAAAAGAAAAACCTTCGTTTCGTTTCTTCTTCTCTGTCTTTGTCTGTTAAGTAAGGTCTGTTGAAGAGGTTATGTTTGGAGGACCCGAATGTCCTCTCGTTACGGACACCGATGTCCTCCCTCGCGGACATGCGTGTCCTCGCATGTGGCTTTACGGCGTGCAGCCGCTTCGTCTTTTATGCTTTGCGCCCAGGCGCGCCCCGCAGGATCGCGAACGATCAGATAGTTGGTCGATATGCCGGACCAATTGCACACGATGAGACCGGCGTCTTCGAGCTCCCTCACCCAACGCCGGACTTGACGTTTAGACATCCCGAACTCCGCCGCGACACGTTCTAATGAACGCCACATCTGGCCGTGTTCATCGGCGTTGGTGCAGAAGCTGGCGTAAAGCGCTTTGGGGCCAGGCGCGACGTCGGCGAGCTTCAACACCCACGCCGGCACGATGCCGAAGCGTTGATCGTCCGGCAGACGGCCAAAATCTTTTGCGCTTGAAATGTTGGCGGCGTCGGAAATCGCGCGCTCCAAAAAAAGCCAAAGGGGTCTCTCCCTCTGGATTATATTTTTGGAGAATTAGTTCAAGAAATTCGCGTTTCCCTGCCCCCGCGCTAAGCGGGCAGTCTTTCGCCTTTGGTTTCTGTGGCGAAGGGTATGATAAGTAAGCCTAATCCGAAGGCCGCAGCGGTGCAGGCCACCGGCACACCCAAGCTGCCGTAGTCGCGCACCGCGCCGGCAATCACAAAATTCACACCTGCGCCCACAAATCTTCCGAAGGATGTGCAGAACGCGAAGGCTGTTGCGCGCACGCGGGTCTCGTATTGTTCGGGCAGCCACAGGCTGAACACGGCGAAGTTTCCGCCCGCAAATCCCAGAAAGAACAGCACCGTGAGAAACACGGGCAAGCCATCTGGCAAATAGAAGGCCCAGCCGAAGGCCGCGACAATCGCAACCATCATGCCGGCGAAGTAGAACGCGAGTGTGCGCTTGCGCCCGAACTTTTCGGCGAACACAGGCAGCGCGAGGCAGCCCAAGATCGTACCGATGGACAGAATGCCGGTGCCGTAAGACGCCATATGCGCCGCCGCCACCGCATCCATGCCGGCTTTGCGCGCCAGCGTGATGATGGCGGTGGGCTCGTACACCGTGCCCGCCCACAAGCCGATGATTGCCACGGCCACGAGGGCCGCATTGACGATGGTGCGGCGGCGATAGGTGGCATTGAAAATCGTCGCGAGATGCGAGGTGCGTTTGGTTTCGCCGGCCTGCGCGTTCCAGCGCGCAGGTTCCTTGACGCGCAGGAATGTAACGATGGAAATCACAACCGGCGCCAAGCCACACAGGAACATCGCGCGCCAGCCGTAAGTCGCACCGACCGTGAAGTTCAAAATTGCCGCGATGAAGAAGCCGGCGTAGTAGCCGGTCTGCAAATAGCCCGCACCCATTTTGCGGCGGTCTTCGGGCCAGGCTTCGGAGACATAGGTTCCGGCCAACGCCCATTCGCCGCCGATGCCGATGCCGGCCAACAAGCGGAACAGGCCAAGCTGCCAGACGTTTTGTGCGAGCGCCGCAGCCCCTGTGAATATCGCGAACACGAGGATCGTCGCGGCCAAAGTGCGCGCGCGGCCAAAACGGTCGGCGATGGGACCCCAGATGAACGAGAGCCCCCAGCCCACCAGAAACACGGCGAAGAGAATGGAGCCGATGCCGGTGACATTGGCTGGCGTGGCTTCAATGCCGGAATTAGGGAGAAGCTCAGTCAGCGCCGGCGCCATGATGAGGGCGTAGATGACGGAATCCATGCCGTCGAGAGTCCAGCCACCCCAGGCCGCCCAGAAGCCGACGATCTGGTCGCGCGATAGCGGTGTTTTCTGTTGAACCGATTGCGAAACGGAATCCACTGGCGCCGCCTTCCCGCTTAGTTTTCATTAGTGAGCAAAGCGAACTTAGGAAAACTAGCGCCCGTCGCAGCCGCGCAGCGGCGAAGATGGGCCAACTCCCCAACCCTCGTTAGCGCATTTGCGCCTCCGGCGAAAGCGGGCAGCTAGGAAGGATTAGCGGTACTGCTCGCTCACGATATTGGCGCGGGCGGCTGCCAGGGGATCATGCCGTGTCGCGACTTTCGGGACTTCGCGGCGGTCGTCAACAAAAGCGAGGCGGCCTCTGGCTTCCACAGGCGCGGATGGCGTGCGGCGCAATGCCGGCTTTGTAGGCGCGCGGCGCGCGCTGAGAGTCGGCGGCGGCGCGGCATTGCGCTGGCGCACAAATTCGCGGGCTTCGCCACGGTACTCGTGGTCGCTGGCTTCGATCACATCGTTGGCCGTGGTCGGGTCTTCACAGGCGGATTCCACGATATTCAAGCCGGCGTCCTTCATCACGTACAGCTCAACGTCACGCTTGGTACCGGCTTTGTAGGAGCGCCACAGGCAGTATTGGCTGGAGAGCTTGGACTCAATGATCTCGCGCTTTTCCGCCGACACGGTGGGGTCGATGGGCCGCTCGACCACAATCATCTGCGGATCTTTAGCCAGGATGCGGTTGATCTCGGTGACGGCATCAAAGTGGAACGACTGAGCTTCCAGATCGCGCAGCATGTGGCTGGCCAACGGATATTTGGTCGGCAGCTCGATATCGGCCAGCGCGTAGAGCAGGCTATGATAGTTGAACACATACATCGACTGCGCGCGGGTCGAAGCAATGTCGGCGGCAATGCGCGAAGGCTGATAGGGCGAGCCGTTCTGCGAGATGTCGGCGATGCGCAAGGCCATGTATCCGCTGACGGCCAGACCCAACACGATGGCGGTTGTCTTCACGGCCGCTTCGCGCGCGCGCTTGCCGTGACCCAAGGGGCGCAAGCCTGCGCCGGCCAAGAGGCCCAGCGGCAGCAGCACTTCATAGAAGTGATGATCGTAAAACTGCATCTGGAAGATGCCGGCGAACATGGCTGCGGCGAACCAGGACACCAGGAACACCACCACCCAGCTGGGCACGCCGCGGGCACCAGCTTCGCCGCGCCAGTAGCGCAGCAAGAACTGGCCGGCCAGGATCAGCAAGGGCGAGAAGGCCAAAGTGAAGAGGCTGATGCGGCGGAAGAACACATCGGGTGTGGCATCGGTCGGGCCGCGGTCCAGATTGGACGAGAAGACGTAAAAGAAGAATTCCTGTCCATGGCCCATGGCCGCGTAGACGCCGTAGAGCAGCGCCATCGGCAACACGCCGGCAGCGGTCATCACGCCGGCGGCAAAAACCACCTCGCGCCACAAACCGGGACGCGTCTTGCCGCAATTCCAGCCGGTGATGAGATATAGCAAGCCAAAGGCCACAGACTCAGCCGCGGTGACGTATTTGATTTGGAATGTGGCGCTCAGCAACAAGCCCGCCGTCAGCATCCGCATCGCCGACGGTTTGCCGCCTTCGCGGATCGTCGCGATGTCGCTGAGGATCAGGATCGCCGCCCCCACCAGGAAGGGCGCGGAGTAGATCGGCGCTTCCACGGCGTCGCCGCCGAACAGCAAAGCGTAGGTCGAGTACAACAGGCCGCAGGCCATGCCGGTCATGGGTCCGAGACGCATGAAGCGTTGGGCGAACATCATGATCAGCCAAGCCGCGAGCAGGGTCGCCAGCACGCCGATGATGCGCGCACCCACAATCGGGTCCCAGAACAGGGCGTCGGCAACGGCATTGATGAAGAACAGACCGAGGGGTTTACGGTCGACGATATCGACATAGGGCAGCTCGCCCATGCGCCAGGCGCGGCCCACCAAGAGGTAAACCGCTTCGTCGACGTTGAGCACGTCGAAGTTAATGGTCGGCAGGCGTGGGGCAACGACGCCCGCGATCAGGCCCAAAATGGGAAGATAACGCCGTGATGCCGAAGAACGCTGATCCGCCCCAACCCTCGACGAGGAGGATGAAGTGGTTTCGCCAACAAATGATTGAACGAACAAGAAAAACCCCCGCAAACATGAAGCAGCCACAACTACGATGGCGCCGTATGCGGATATCCCTCCCGTTATTTTGGGGACTTTGTGCGGGCCGCGCGTTAACCTTTGAGCATCAGGTTAACATCATGAAATGATGAGGGAAAATGCGGGTTATAGGCTGATATGCGTGGGCGGTAAGCCGGCATGGGAGCGGTCGGCCATCGCCGTATAGGCGGCTTCCAAGTGCCGGGCATAAAGCGCGGCATCGAACAGGGGTGCCGTTAACCGCTTCTCACCCAGCGTCTGCCGCATCTGCTCATAGACGGCGCGGTCTTCAGCCAGGGCAACCGCTCTGTCTTCAAAAGCACCCACGTTCGGGGCGATCAGCTCGGGCATCTCAAGGGTGGTAAGAATGCTGGCCGCCACACGACCCGCAAAGGACTCACCCAGGCAGGTCAGAACCGGGAGCCCCGCCCATAGCGCATCGCTCGCCGTGGTGTGCGCATTGTAGGGCAGCGTATCGAGGAACAGATCGGCGGCGCGTTGGCGCGCGAGGTTGTCGCTGAAGGGCATACGCGGCGCGAAGACCAGGCGGCTGGCATCAATGCCCCGGCGCATCGCTTCAGCACGGAGGTTTTCTCCCGCCGCCGGATTGTCCTGCAACAGCCACAGCACACTTCCCGGCACACGTTTCAAGATGCGCATCCAACTGTCGAAGGTCTTCGGTGAGAACTTGATGGCGTTGTTGAAGCAGCAATAGACAAAGCCGTTCGCGGGCAAACCCAGCTCCGCGCGCGAAAAAGTTTTATCGGACACAACGCGGGCGCAGTCGTTGGGCTGATAGCAGTGCGGCATATAGACGGTCTGCTCGGTATAGAAGTGTCTGTCCGCCTCTGGGATCAGCACGCGGTCGGCGATGATATAGTCGTAGTAATCCGCCCCCATGGTTCCGGGGTAGCCGAGGTAGTTGACCTGAATGGGTGCAGCCCCCATCGCGAAGATGCCGGTGCGCGGCTGGCCGGTATAACCGGCAAGATCGACAGCGATGTCGATCTCCATATGCCGCGCAAGTTCGGTAATCTGCTGATCCGATTTGTTCCGCACATCGACGAACTGATCAAAAGCAGCCTTCATGCGCTTGCGCACGTCGTCATCGGTATCGGGGCCGTAGGAGAAGGCGATGGTCTCGAACTTTGTACGGTCGCCGGCCTCGATGACACCGGCCAGCAATTGCGAGACCGGATGGTTGTGAAAATCCATCGAGAAGTAACCAATGCGCGGCTTCTTAGCGAGCGGGCGCGCGGGGATCGGCCCCAGGATGGACGCGCGCGGAAATTCGGTTTTGGTCCAGATCTCGGCGGTTTTCTGTAAAGGCTCCGGCGCGCCTATAAGGTTGAGCAGCGAAAACGGCGGTGAAGCCGCCTCGCCGCGCGCGATGCGTTCCAGCAGCTCCGCGATTTCGCGGTCTAGGTCGTGCCAATCGCAGATATTCAATTTGGTATAGAGGCGCAGGCCATACAGGAAAGCGTAGCTGGGCTTGATCTCCAGCGCGCGGCCGTAAGCCGCAATCGCATCGCCGTAACGCTTCATGTCGTTGAGGACAATGCCGCGATTGTAGTGCGCCTCGGACGAATCCGGTTTGATGGCGATGGCTTGATCGTGGCTGGCCAGCGCCTCATTCAGGCGGTTCAGTTCCTTGAGCGAGACGCCGGCGTTGTTATAGGCCTCGGGATAATCGGGCTTGATGCGAATGGCTTCGGCGTAACTCGCCATCGCCTCTTCATGACGGCGCATATCGCTCAAAGCATACCCGCGATTGTTGTAAGCCTCGGCGTAGTCGGGCTTCACATCAATGGCGCGATTGTAGTCGTCGATGGCGGCTTGGAATTGTTTGAGCGACGCGCGCGCAAGACCACGGCTGGAAAACGCTTCGGCACAATCGGGCTTCAACACGATAACGTGGTTGTAGGCTTCCACGGCATCTTCAAACCGCTTTAATGCTCGCAAAGTGATGCCGCGATTGTAGTGAGCGTCGGCATAATCGCCCTTCAAGGCGATGGCGCGGTCGTAATCGGCCAGCGCGTCATCATGGCGTTTCAGATCACGTAATGCATTACCGCGATTGTTGAAGGCTTCGGCGTAGGCGGGGCGCAGGGCGATGGCCTTATCGAAACTCGCAACCGCCGCGTCGTATTGCTTGAGGTCGCGCTGCGCATTGCCGCGATTGTTAAAGGCTTCGGCATAGTCCGGCTTAAGTGCAATGGCTTTATCGTAAGCGGCAACGGCAGCATCGAACTGCTTGAGATCGCGCAAGGCATTGCCGCGATTGTTATGAGCCTCGGCGAAATTGGGATTGAGGCGCAAGGATTTGTCGAAACTCTCCAACGCCGCCTCATGCCGCTTCAAAGCCCACAAGGCGTTGCCGCGATTGTTGTAGGGCTCCGCGGCTTGAGCGGGGTCCAGGCGAATGGCTGCATCGAAACGCGCGATAGCCTCTTCATGACGGCCCAGATCATTGAGCGCGTTGCCATGATTGTAGAGCGCCGCGACGTTGTTGGGATCGACCGCCAGCGCACGGCCGATCTGCCCGCGCTGATGCTGGGCCCAGCCTTCAAGAAACTTTGCTTGGGCCTGGGCAGCTGCGGCTTGATCGATGGGCGTATCGGACGGCATGAAAGAGATCGATTAATTGTTGGAGAAGCGCTGCACTCACATAGTCGATGCAGGGTTATTCCGCCAGTAGTCGGCGTTCGCGCAAGAACGCGAGAAAATCATCCCAATCGCCATCGATCAACTCGGCGATATAAGGCTCCTGCTCCTGAACGTAGGAGAAATAGGCAAAAGCGTGCTCTGCGGTTGGCGCGGGCTTATCGCTGGCGGCGCACCAGAGCTTAAAACTGACACCTATGTAATCGATATCCTGCGACGTGAGGGTTTGCATGCTTACAGCCGAAGCGCGTGGTTGATGAGATGTGCGGCGTGATCGAACCCGGTCCGTGCCCGGTCCCTGGCGGTTTCGGCTTCTTGCACGGCGGTGACAATATCAGCGCGGATCTGATCCTGCACCAAAGGCACCGGCATTTGGCCGATATAATCCGGCGTGATTTCATCGATCACCGAACCAAAGATGCCGCGCGCGAGATACCCTTGGCCGTAATCGCTGCGCAAGATCGCGACTAAGTAGCCCGGATCGATTTTTGTAGGGTCCGGCACGATGCGGATAACATGCTCGGACACCGCAACACCCTGCCAGGCCTCCGGCACGCTGGCGACAATGCCGGTTGAGCCGCTGCGTGTGATGAGGATCCAACCCCGTTCGACACGCAAGTCCTTGAGTTTGGGATCGTCACCCGCCAGCCATTTGACGCCGGTCGGCATCAGCTCGGAAATATTTGCGCCGCCGAAGAACGGCACCGCGCCGGAACCAGGGTCCACATAGTGCCGCTTGAAACGCCCGGGACAAAAAATACGTGCGACGAACGTCGCCAGCAGCGGCGCATTCGTCAAAGGCGCTGCTGTGTTTGGAACATAAAACGCGGCATTAAGGCGTAGCGACGGCTCCGCGTGAACTCTCCGCGCGTTGATGAGAAACGAGCCGTCGTGCGCATCGCCGATTTCTCCGATAGCGATAAATTGTTCAAACGCTGCCTCGACGTCAGGAAAGTCGGTCAGGATATTTTCGCTGAGGCTACCGTCGGCATTGCGCCGGTACATGCGATTGCCGCGCCGGTCATGGCCGATCCAGCGCGGCGTGGAAAAGAAAATCTCGTGGGCGTCGTCGATGTCAGCAAAGGCGACGGGCTTTGGGCGGCGTTCCACCAACACGAGCGATGCTTTCGTTCCGGTATGCGGTTGAAACGTCTCGCCCGGCAAGTCGATGACGGCTTTGATCCTGCCCTGACACAAAAGCCATTCGCGCACATACCGCGCTTGCGGCCCCGAGAGCAGTTGATAGGGAATCACAATTGCCATGCGCCCTTTGCCGGGACAGAGCAGCCGCATGTTCTGTTCCAGAAATAGGATGTCCGGCGCGCGCGCGGAAAGGCCGCCGCTTTTGCCCGGCGCAACAGCGGCCAACGCGAAGTCTTTGAGCAGCTCGGGATCCTTGACGGTGATCTTGGTGCCAAAGGGCGGATTGGTGGCAATGCACAGATGACTGTCGAGACGCAGACGCGCGTCGTTTGCGAGCCGCAAAGAATCACCGACCGCGACGATATCCATACCGGCAAAGCCGATGCGGCTGTTGAGACTGGCATTTGCGACAGCGGCCACGCCGGCATCTGCGTCCTGGCCCTTCAGCGCCGCGCGCGCTAAGTCGGCGGCGGCTGTGGATTTAAAGTCGCCCGCGCGTTCCACCAAGCGGCGGATGTGGTGCAAACCCGCCAGCAAAAACCTACCGGTGCCCGCGCAGATATCGACAAGGTCGTCACCTTCGCGCGGATCGAAGCGCAGCAACGTCATGGCAAGGCGCGTGACGAATTGGTCGGTGAAGAACTGCCCGCCGGCTTGCTTCGCCCAATCGGAGCGAAAAATCTCGGTTGCGTCACCGAGGTAGTCGTGGCGCGGATCGGAAACCTTAAACCCGGCAAGACGGCTGCAGGCATAGGCGAGGTCAAAGTCGGCGAGATCGATTTCCACCGCAGGCGGATACAGCGCCCAGGTTTTATTCATGCGGGCGAAAGCAGCCCGGACGGCGCTTGGATCAGGAGGAGCGCCTTCAGGAAAAGCCGGGCACCTGCCTTCTTCGATTTCGAGATAGAGCCCGGTGTGCAACAGCTTGGCGATCTCGGTGCCGATAGCCGCCGGAGTCTTCACCGCGGCGTTGGCATACAGATGATCGGAAAGCTTTCGGATC